>CAZYLX010000103.1:0-8372 GCA_964648595.1 uncultured Acidimicrobiaceae bacterium | reverse complement strand
ACGCTTGACGAACCAGATCGAGGACGTTCTCGAGGGTCGGCGTTTGAGAAGTGTGTTCCAGCCGATTGTCAATGCAGTAGAAGGGCGAGTGGTCGGCGTGGAAGCCCTCACTCGGTTCGCCGCTGAGCCGATGCGCCCGCCGGACCAGTGGTTCGCAGACGCCGCCAGCGTTGGTCTCGGCTTCGAGCTCGAGATGGCTGCGATCCGATCGGCCCTGGATCAGCAGGAAGCGTTGCCGGAAGATGCCTATCTCTCGGTCAACTGCTCGCCCGATGTGCTCCTCGATCCCGGGCTGATTGCGCTCGCAGATGAAGTCGACCCCGCTCGCGTCGTACTGGAGATGACCGAGCACACCGAGATCAGTGACTACCGCATGGTGCAGGCACAGCTGGCGATCTTGCGAGCTCGGGGCTTTCGGATCGCGGTGGACGATGCCGGCTCGGGCTTCGCCAGCCTCACCCACATCCTTCAGCTGCGCCCGAACATCATCAAGCTGGATTCCGGCCTCATTCGAGACATCGATGCCGACCCAGCGAAGCGAGCCCTCGCAACTGCAATGGTCAATTTTGCCGGTGAGTTGGGTGCCGAATTGCTGGCAGAAGGAGTCGAGACCGAAGCAGAGTTCTGGACGGTTCGTGGCCTTGGCATCACCACCATTCAGGGATATCTGCTTGGGCGACCCCAATCTCTGCCGTTGGCCGAGATAGAGATTCCGGAGTCGGACGGACCATGACCGCAGCCTCAGCGGCAATCGCTGTTGGTGTCTTGGTCGCACTTTGTGCCATCGCTGCAGCGATCAAAATGGTCCGATCTCTCCAGCGTGTCGCTGCCTCGAGCCAGCAGCATGCCGAGTCCGAAGCGTTCCTCGAATCGATCATCGAGAACATCCCGTCGGTCGTGTCGGTGAAGGACGCCCAGACGCTGCGTTATGTCCAGGTCAATCGAGCTGGCCTCGCGCTTTTCGGGTCGGAGCGAGCTGCCTTGATTGGCCGGGCCAACGCCGATTTCGTCGACGCAGCGAGCGCGGAACGGCTCGAGAAGCTGGATCAGCGGATCGTACGTGAGGGCAAGCCCGTCGCGTTCGACGCCGTGCAGCTCCCGGAGAAGTTCGGGTCCAGGATTCTCAACACGAAAAAGATCCCGATTGCTTCACCCGAGGGCGAGATCTCGCACTTGTTGGAGATCTCCGAAGACGTGACAGACATGCTCGAGGGGTTGCGCGAGGTGGAAGCCGCCTGGGACGAAGCCAAGAAGGCGAACGAAGCAAAGAGCGACTTCCTTTCCCGCATGAGCCACGAGCTCCGGACCCCACTCAACGCCGTCCTTGGTTTCGGTCAGCTTCTCGAGTTCGAGGATCTGACCGCTCAGCAGAGCGACAGCGTCCAGCAGATTCTCCGAGGTGGGCGACATCTGCTCGGCCTCATCAACGAAGTGCTCGACATCTCAAGGATCGAGTCGGGGAACCTGTCGCTGTCGCTCGAACCCGTTGCCCTCGAGTATCTGATCGAGGAGACACTCGCCTTGGTTCGGCCGCTCGCTGATGATGCCGACATCAAGATGCCAGAGGGGATCATGCCGGACTGGTCGGCATGGGTTCGAGCAGACCAACAACGACTTCGCCAGGTCCTCCTCAACCTCTTGTCGAACGCAGTGAAGTACAACGAACCAGGTGGCAGCATTTCCATCCGCTGTGCAGTGCTCCACGAAAGGCGACTGCGAATCGCTGTTTCGGACACCGGCCGCGGTCTTGGCCAGGACCAAGTCGCTCGCTTGTTCTCGCCGTTCGAACGAGCCGGGGCAGAGGAGTCCGGCATCGAGGGCACCGGTCTCGGGCTCGCGTTGAGCAAGAGGCTGGTCGAGGCGATGCACGGCACGATCGGGCTCGAGACGCAGATCGGCATCGGGAGTACATTCTGGATCGAGCTCGGGCTGAGCGATCCCTCCGACGTCATGACCTCCGGGCCGGTTTCGACGATGAGCACTGAGCGAGTCGAGCATGTCTCGAGGTTGCTGCACGTCGAGGACAGCCTCGAACAGCTGCGTTGGGTCGAGCATCTCCTGGGAGATCGTCCTGACATCGAGATCATCAGCATTGCCGATGCCGAAACAGCCGTTGACATGGCGATTCGATTCCAGCCGGATCTGCTGTTGCTCGACCTCGGTGTGACGGGGATGGATGCAGCAGAGCTCGTCGAGCGGCTCGGTGTCGAACCCGCGACCCGTGACATCGTTGTGGTCACCGTCGCTACGAACGCAACTGGTTTGCCGCACGTCGATCGGCATCTTGTCCGGCCGATCGATGACGCCGCGCTGCTCGCAGCAGTCTTCGACGGACTTGCGGTGGCGCGAGCCGCGGCGAGCGCCGGCCGATCTCGAGCAACGGATCTCTGAGCACCGAGCCTCCGGCGAGCCCTAGTCTGCGACAACGCGAGCCTGGGAGCCGAGCGATGAAGACGAAGCAGTGGTCCGAGCTGACTGAGCCAGGCGAGATAGCCGGAGCGCTGGTCGATCTCTACCGAGAAAAGGGGGAGCATCGTTACGACGAGGACGTCACCCAGATCGAGCACGCTCTTCAGTGCGCATCCCGGGCGCTTGCGGCAGAGGCAGATCATCCCGTGGTGGTTGCCGCCCTTCTTCACGACATCGGGCATCTCCTCATCGCCGAGCAAGTTGCCGATCGGCGGGATCGACATCACGAAGAGGTTGCCGCTCGGTTCCTGCGTCGATGGTTCGGGTCAGCCGTGCTGGAATCCATCCGTCTCCATGTCGCAGCCAAGCGCTACTTGTGTTCAATCGAGCCGGGCTATGTGGTTGCCCTGTCGAACGCCTCGATCCAGAGCTTGGAACTCCAAGGCGGACCAATGAGCCGCGAGGAGGGTGAGGCGTTCGAGCGCCTCGAGCATTCTGACATCGCGGTCGACCTTCGTCGTTGGGACGACCAGGCAAAGGACCCTTCAGCCTCGACGCCGGGGCTCGAGGTGTTCGGAACCATTGTGGAGGATCTGCTGTGGAGCTACTGACCGATGGGCTGCTCGATGTGTGGGAAGCATCGGGTCGGCTCGTGCTTCCTGGAGCCCTCGATCCGGCGTCATGCGCTTGCATCGAGACAGCGGTCGACGAGGTCGAGAGTTGGGCCCACAGCTCCGGGCCGGGCCTGCACCACTTCGAACAAACCGACCGCGGACCGCAGATTGCGAGGAGTGAGGATTTCGAGGCTCACCAGGCTGCTCTGTCGACGATCTTGCGGTCTGGCCTCATTGTCGATGTTCTCAACGATCTGTTCGGTCAACCACCGGTCTTGTTCAAGGAGAAGATCAACTACAAACATCCCGGGGGTGGAGGTTTTGCCCCGCATCAGAATGCGACGGCCTACCGGTTTGTCGATCATCACATCTCGGTGATGGTCCCGCTCGACCGAGCGACAATCGCCAGCGGCTGTCTGTGGTTCTGCGATCGCCAGCCGGAAACCATCGTCAACGAGTACGGCCGGATCGATCCCACATGGGTGGCGTCCCGGGAGTGGGTCCCCGTCGAGGTCGATCGTGGCGACCTCGTGTTCTTCGACAGCTACGCACCCCACTACAGCGAGACCAATACGACCGCTCGCTCCCGTCGAGCGCTGTACATCACCTACAACGGCGAGTCTGACGGAGACTTCCACGAGCGTTACTACATCGACAAGCGACGAATGCTGGTTGAGACGAGCAAGGACGCCGAACGGGTCAGGATCTCGATCAACGACGACTTCCTCGGCCGGCCTGTCTGACACTGGCCAACGAGTCGAGCAACGGCGTTAGCGTTCCGCGGTGCTGAAGCTGTCACCAAACGCTCGTGGGTCGCTGTACATGGCGATCGGGTCGATCGGTTATGTGGTGAACGATGGCTTGGTCCGCAGAGCCACCGAGAACGAGCTCGGGGTGTACCAGGTTCTGTGTCTTCGGAGCATTGGACTGGCCGGATTGTTCTGGGTGATCGGTCGAACGCGAGGCAAGCAGACCACGAGGGCTCACCTCAGGGCGCCGCTCGTCATGCGCGTCGTGGCGGAGACCCTCGGGTCGGCGCTCTTCTTCGCCGGCATTGTTCGGCTCGAGTTCGCAAACGCCCAAGCGATTCTGCAGGTCGTTCCCTTTGCCGTGACACTTGCCGCCGCGGTCGTTCTCGGCGAACGAGTGCAGGTGCGTCAGTACGTGGCGATTCTCGTCGGTTTCACGGGCGTGTTGATCATCATTCGGCCCGCAACCGAAGGGTTCTCGGCCTGGTCGTTGGCCGTTCTCGGGAGCGCCGCGTTGTTGGTGGTCCGCGAGTTCGCCACTCGAGATGTCGATTCCGACACCCCAGCGCTGTCGATTGCCTTCACGACCGCTGCCGGGCTTGCCGTGCTGACCGGCGGTCTTTCGCTCTTCGATGGCTGGCGCGCGGTGTCGTTCGAGAGTGCGGGCCTGCTTGCACTTGCGGTCTGCTCCTTGGCCGTCGGCTATTTCTTCACGATCGAAACGGTACGAGTAGGCGATCTCAGCGTGTCGGCGCCGTTCCGCTACACGGTGCTTCTGGGCGCCGTCATCATCGGCTACCTGTTGTTCGACGAAGTGCCGGACCGATGGACGGTGATTGGCAGCTCGATCATCTTTGCCACCGGTGTGTACTCGGTCCAGCTCGAGCGAACGAGCGCTCGCATCTCGCGAGATCCGAGCATGCTCTAGCGGTTGCTCGATGGTGGTTGTCGGACCAACAACGCCATCGATTCGGCCGCCGCCACCTTGCTTCCACTCTTGGAGGATCGAAGCCCACTGGCCGCCCCGCGCTGGTCTGCCTCTGGCTTGTTCTGGCTCAGCTTCTGTTTGGCCTGGATTCCCGTGACCGTCAGTTCGACTCCGACAATCGCCTTCAACTGCTTCTCGATGAAGTCCGAGGGTGCGTCGGCCACCTGCCACGGGTCCGGTGTGCCGTCACCTTCCACCAGCAGTTCGTTGTGGTCAGTCAGGTCGCTCACCAGTTGCAGCTTCCACGTCGCGTCATCGCGGACATGAACCGTGCCGTGGACGTGGACGACCTCGTAGTTCCAGGTAGGCACGACTCGGTGATGCTCGGCCTTTGATGGGTACCAGTTGGGCGAGATGTACGCATCGTTGCCGGGAACGATCATCAAGGCCTCGGCGCCATCGGCTGACCTCCAGTGGTCGTTGGCACGGGCGAAGTGGGCTCGAACAACGGTCAGGTCATCGTCGATGATGAACGGAAGTGCGGTCGCGTTGAGGGCTGGTTCATCCGTGGCCGAGGCGCCGTACGAGACGAGATGCCCGAAACCAGCGGAGCGAAGCATCCTTGCGATCGAGAGACGCTCGTGGACGGTGAACGCGGCGGGCAGGTACATCGCGCCAGCCTAGGTTCGATGACCAACGTGGTGAATCGTCAGGCCCGCTGTTCGAGGTAGGCCCGGGCGATGGTGCGCAGACGCTGGCGACCGAAGCTCGGATCATGCCCACCGTGCACGACGTTCACTGGCAGTTCGAGGAGCCTCCGCATCGTCGAGCAGTAGGCCGGGACATCTGACCCGGGGAGCTCGTCGAGGAGCTGCCCGTCGTAGACCGCGTCGCCGGAGAAGAGGGTTCCTGTCGATGCTTCCCATAGCCCGATCGAGCCTGGTGAGTGACCGGGAAGGTGCAGAATCTCGAACTGGCGGTGGCCGATGTCGACGACGTCTCCTTCGTCGATGAGCTGCGTGACTCGTGCTGGTGCCTGGCTGTATGAGTCCAGTTGGTAGCCAGGCGGCATCGCGCTGACCAGCAACGGGTCGGTTGGCAGATCACCGGACCCACGAAGCTCTTCGACGAAGTCGACGCCCCACGCAGCGATCGGGTCGAGGGTCGTCAACGACGGATGCTCGAGCTCGGCCGCTTCCGCGGGATGTGCGAGGACTTCGTCGAACTCGTGGTGCGACCCGATGTGGTCGGCGTGGCCGTGCGTGGCGATAGCGGTGACTGGTTTGTCGAGGAAATCCTTCATCGCGTCGACGAGGCTCACGACGCCCATTCCGGTGTCGATGATCAGATCACGGTCTCGCCCCTTGACGTGCCAGATGTTGCATCGCATCAAGGCAACGACGTGTGGTTCCCAGAGCAGGCTGATGTTGTCGTCGATCCGTCGGTGCTCGAACCAGCGGTCTGCGATTGGCAGAGACATCTCAGAAGATCTGGTCGATGAGGACAGGGTCATCGGTCATGGAACCATGGTGACAGAGAACCGGGTTGCTCTGCCGCTGGATCTCTTCGGGGGACTTGTCAGTCATCGCTGATCTCGACATGGCCGATCTCGAGACCGTCCCAGTTGAACAGCGTGGTGTTGCCCCAGCGATCGAGCGCTGTTGCCTCATTCGTGCTCATCAGGCCTCGGTCGACAAGCAGACGGATGATCAACGCGTAGCAACCCCTGGCGTTGCCGTCGTCGACCTTGCACGCGAAACCGACGTCGTCTCCGACCACCCCGAGCGTGTAGACACCTTCTGCACCGATCTTGCCGAAGATCCGCCCGTTCGTTGCGCTGATGAGGTCGGTGCAGAATCTCTCGTGGGTGCCGGCAACAAGATCGGGGTGGGCGCTCGCAGCGTCGGTCAGGCGACGGCACGCAGCTGCTCGTGTCGGGCCGAGGCCGTCCGGGTTGGTGACACGGGCGAGCCCGATGGCGAGTCCGACCAGGGGCAGGTGGAACGTCGGTGCACTGCAACCGTCGATACCTGTGTTGAGATCCTCGCCGGTGGTGCCTGTCATCTCTTGCACAGCGGACCTGACCAACCGTTGCACCTCACCATCGCTGTCGAGGTAGGTAGCCGGGTCGTCGCCGACGTGCCTGGCAACGGCCAGGAACCCGACGTGCTTTCCGGAACAGTTGTTGGTGATGCGGTTCGCTTCGGCCGACGTCGCACTGTCGAATGGCCGTTGCGGCCCGCACCGGAGGGCATCGGCATCAAGGCCGAGCTTGCGGAGGCCATCGGCAGCGACCTCGACGTGTCGGGCCTGCCCGCTGTGCGAGGCCAAGGCCAAGGCCAAATTCCGGTCGTCGAACCCGAAGTGATCAGCGGCACCCGACTCGATCAGCGGGAGCGCCTGCAGGCTCTTGCTCGCGCTCCTCGGAAAGATCGTTTGACGAGGGTCACCGGCACCGTCGGTCACCGTGCCGGCAGTATCCACCAGCACCCACGCCCCTCGATGGATCGTTTCGAGCCGCCCCGACCGGTACAGGCGCAGAAGTGTTGGGTTGTCGGTGCGCATGAGTGGAGAGTAGCCATCCGTGGCCGGAGCTTCGATCGGGACGTGCGGCCGTAGCCTTGGCGAACCATGATGGGGATGCACATGCTCTGGCCGCGCGACGGAGACGCGGTGAAGGACGTCAAGATCGAACGGGCTGCTGCTCTTCGCGTCTGGCGTTTCGCCCAGCCCTACCGCTGGATGGTGGCCGGGTTCTTGTTGGCCACGATCGGCCAGGCGTTGCTCGGCCTTGTTCCTCCGATCCTGTTCGGCCGAATCATCGACATTGTCATCCCGAACGACGACCGGGGACTTCTGACGCTGTACACAATCGTGATCGTCGGTGCTGCTCTGTTCTCGGCCGCCCTGTCCATGCTCGAGCGGTACTGGTCATCGATCATCGGTGAAGGCGTGATCTACGATCTTCGTTCTGCGTTGTTCGACCACGTCCAACGCATGCCGATCGCCTTCTTCACCCGAACCCAGACCGGCACGCTCACCAACCGGTTGAACAGCGACGTGATCGGTGCGCAACGAGCCCTGACTGCCACCCTCGGCACTGTGGTGTCGAACGTCATCGTGCTGGTGACCACGTTGGCTGCCATGCTGATTCTCGAGTGGCGGTTGACGGTGCTCGCGTTGGTCCTCACCCCGCTCTTTGTGCTTCCGTATCGGAGGATCGGCGGCATCCAGCAGGCGATCACACGCGAAGGCATGGAACACAATGCGGCGATGAACGCCACGATGACCGAGCGTTTCAATGTGTCGGGGGCACTGCTGGTCAAGCTGTTCGGTCGTCAGGCGGACGAGGCCGACCAGTTCTCCGAGCGGGCCGCGCAGGTACGCGACATCGGCATTCGTTCGGCGCTGTTCACCCGGGGCTTCATGATCATGCTCGGCTTGCTCGGCTCCATCGGAACCGCGCTGGTCTACGGACTCGGAGGCCTGTTTGCCATCCAGGGATCGATCGAACCGGGCCAGCTGGCGGCCATGGGTCTACTGGTCGGGCGGATCTATCAGCCTCTGACGGGTCTGACGAATGCCCGGATCGATGTCCTCACGGCGCTGGTGAGCTTCGATCGAGTGTTCGAGGTTCTCGATGCTCCTTCTCCGATCGTCGACCGGCCAGAC
>CAZYLX010000102.1:0-8530 GCA_964648595.1 uncultured Acidimicrobiaceae bacterium | reverse complement strand
CTCCGAGGCTTCAGAGGTCGGACCCCTCGCGGAGAGCGTCGAGGACACCGGTGACGTCTACCTCGTTCCCGCCTTCGCCGGGCTTGGAAGCCCCTGGTGGGACCCGTACGCCCGGGGCACCATCGTTGGCATCACACGCGGCACCGGTCGCGCCGAGATTGCTCGGGCCACGGTCGAATCGATGGCCTATCAGGTCCGCGGAGTTGTCGATGCGATGGCAGCTGGCTCCGGGTTGGAGCTGGCCGAGCTCCGCGTCGACGGTGGAGCCTCGGTGATGCAACTCCTCCTCCAGTTGCAGGCCGACCAGCTGGGAGTACCCGTCACCCGCCCGACAATGCAGGAGACAACAGCGCTCGGCGCTGCCTATCTCGCAGGCCTGGCAGAAGGAGTGTGGGAATCGCTCGACGACATCACTGCGGCCTGGAAGGTCGACGTCACGGTGCAGCCTGATCCTGACCGGTCCGTTGCTGATGCCGGTTACGCCCGTTGGTCCCAAGCAGTCGAGCGATCGATGGGCTGGGCAAAGCCCGGCTGAGCTGACGAGCAGGTCCCATCCGACGCCGTCAATGAACAGTCCTTCTTGACCAGCCGGTCAAGTTTCGGCCTACTCTCGGAGTCGTGGCCCCTGACGACACTCCAGACGTTGCCTCCACGATGGCGACTGCTGGCGACCGCAAGTTGACTTCGCGAGGTCGAAATCGCCGATCTGCCATCATCGCAACCGCGACCAAGCTCTTCGCAGAAGGTGGCTACCACCCGACCTCGGTGCAAGACATCGTTGATGCTCTCGGCGTCGGCAAGGGCGTCTTCTACTGGTACTTCCCGTCGAAGGATGAACTCCTCAGCGAGATCCTTCGAGCGTCGCTGTTCGATCTCCGCACGACACAAGAGAAGGCAATCGGCACGCTCGAGAACCCGATCGACCGACTCGATGCCGGCATTCGGGCATCCGTGCGGTGGTACGCAGAGAACCAGGATCTCTTGCGAGTCACCCTGTTCTGCTTCACCGAGGAACGTTTCGCCAACGCCCTGTTGAAGGGCCGCCGCATCAGTACGAATGACACCGCACAACACATCAGCGACGCGATCGAGCAGCAGTTGATCCCGCCCTGCAATCCGACATTGACCGCGATCGGCATCATCGGAGTCATCGACGAGCTGGGTCGGTCCATGGCCTTCGGCGGCCAGACACACTCCGACGAGCTCGAGCAGTTCGCCGTCGACATGTGTTTGCACGGAACGCTCGGACGCCGAGGGACCACCCCAGGGTGATCGTCTTCGTCGACTACGAGCACCCGGAAGGCAGAGCATCGGAGTGGGGCCAGAAGATCCTTGCCGCTCGTACGTGGATCACGTACCGGCTGGAAGACTTGGCCGCCATGCCATGCATGCTGGTCCGATACGACCGAGTGACTCCTGATCTACTTGCAACGATCGGCGCTCGGGCCATCTTCATCAGCGGCAACGGAACTGATCCGAGCCGCTACGAACCGTCGAGCTTGGAACCGCTGCAATCCATCATCATCGGCGGCGGACTGCCGGTGTTCGGTTTCTGCGGCGGATTCCAGTGCATTGCCAGTGCGCTTGGCACATCACTCAGCCCGATCAAGACCGAAGGGATTTCCAGCGAACGACTGGCCCCATTCGGTGATGGTCGACTCGGTGAGCTCGGATATCACTCGGTCGACCTGATCACCGATCACCCACTCCTCGACGGTGTCGAGGCGAAGCCAATCGTGCGACATGCTCATTATCTGGAGGTACGGAGCATGCCAACCGGCTTCGAGCGGTTGGCATCGTCGGAGTTCACCGAGGTGCAAATGGCGGTCAACGACGATCGGAGGATCGTCGGCACTCAGTTCCATCCCGAGTACTACACCGATGAGCATCCGGCGGGAAGAGCAATGATCTCGAACTTCATGCGGTGGGCTGAGATCACGGCCTGAAATGGCCGGGCAACGCGACAATCGCTGCGCCAACCGCACCCGAGGTCTCGCCGAGGGCCGCGCCGACCACCGGCACTGCAGGCCGATGATCAGGACCGAGAACGAACTCCCGCATTTGTTCCTGAACGCCGGGCAGAAAGAGATCGTTGGCTCTGGCCAGTCCTCCGCCGAGCACGATGAGGTCGGGGTCGAGAAGGGTGACAAGACTGCCCAGCCCCTGGGCCACCCACCCGGCGAACCGTTCGAAGATCTCGGTGGCGTCCTGATCCCCTTCCGATGCAGCCTCGGCGATGTGCTCGCCTCGGACATCACTGGCGATGCCCCCGGCTCGCTCCAGAATCTGGAGGCCGCGACCCTCGGCCCGCAGATCACTCCAGAGGTTCACCAGGCCCGCACCCGACGCATACGCCTCCCAACATCCGAACTGGCCGCAGGCACAGCGATGCCCATTGCGCTGGATGAGCATGTGGCCTGGTTCTCCGGCGAACCCGTTCGACCCTGACACCACGGCGCCATCGACAACCAGGGCGCCACCAATCCCGGTGCCTTGCGTGACCAGTACGACGTTCTTCGCACCTCGGGCAGCTCCTCGATCCAGTTCAGCCCGTGCAGCCATGGCCGCGTCGTTGCCGACAACCACAGGCACACCGAAGGACGTCTCCAGCGGTGCTCGAACAGAGAAGTCGAGGATCCCCGGAACATTCGGTCCGTACCGAAGCACACCATCGAGATCCACCAGGCCGGCGAGACCGACACCGACACCGAGCAACGGGGGCTTGTTCTGAGTGAGCGACTCGACCATGCCTTGGAAGGCGGCGACGGCCGCCGCTCCGTCCGAGCGAGGGTTCGGAATCTTCTTCTTGTCGACGATCTCGCCTGTGACAGCGTCGAGTACCACACCGAGGATCTTGGTTCCACCGAGATCGATACCGACCGTGCAGCCGGCATCTTCGGCAGACGACGTTCGTTGGCGCAATGCAGCAGCTGACGACATGTCGGCGAGGCTAGTTCCGGCCACTGAGTTCAGCCCAGATCGGGTCGCCCGGGAGTCCCGGCCTCAGCGATCCGGACAGATGCGATGCGGACAGATGCGATCCTCAGACGCCCGCGTGATTCACCTGTGAGCCGAGTGCTCGTCGCAGTCCGACACCAGATGCCCACGTTGCCGCCTCTTCTCGGTTGCACAGCACCACGAGCTGAAGATCCTGGGCAAGGACCTCGAGCTGATCGAACAAGTCCTCCAAGGCGGAGGCTTCCAGGTCGCTGAACTCGCCCTGGAGGATCAATGGGACCGAGCCACCGGCTTCGGACCGAACACGGTCAGCGAGAGGTCGGACCAGCGCCAATGCCCGGTCTGCTGATGTCCCGACGTCACCGGACGCCGAGGCCAGCCTGTCGCTCGCAACATCGAGCTCAGTAATGGCATGTTCCGCGTCGGCTTCGAGATGTTCGATTCGGCCCATGGCTCGGTCGTGGGCGTCCAGACCTTGTTCGGCGACCGTCAGCTCCCCGAAGAGCTGCGCCCGGGATGGGCCGACGTGATCAACGGGTTGATCGGCCTCATCCGCCCAGGCCTCGGCCCAAGGAACAAGAGCCTCCGGCTGCATCGCTTCCGGGATGTTCGCAGCGAGTCGGATCAGTTCGTCGTAGAGATCCCGAAGGGACTCGCTGTGCTCGGGGTTCTCCGTCTCGACGACCTGCAGACGGAGCGCCGTTCCGAGATCGGATGGCAGCATTGGTCCAAGGTGGGTTCGAGCCGTGGCCTTCACCGACTCGAGCACTTCGCTCAGGTCGGACTGCACGGAGCCGAACTGCATTTCGAAGCGGGCGTCGCTGAGACGTGTTTCCACTTGTTCGAGGGTGGTGCGGGCCCCCTCGAGCGCAGCAAGAGATGCTGCAGAAGGAACCGGCGCCAGCCGGTACATCACGTAGTCCAGATATGAGGTCTGCCCGACCTTCGCCAGCAGGCGCTGCAGTTCCTCATGATCACCGTCTGTGGATCGACGGGCCTTCTTGCCGCTGTGCTCTGGGTTGGCCAGCTCGTCGACAAGAGCATCTTCCTCCCTGCTCAGGACAACGGGTACCGCTCGATCGACCGCGTCGGAGACGACCCGCTGCGCCTCCTCGCGCTGGGCGAGGCACGACTGCACGCGTTGACTCATGGCGTCGAGTTCGGGCTGAGCCTTCTGGCGAGCTGCTTCGTAGCGCTCCCACTCGGTCAGCATCTCTCGGATGTCCTCCGGCATGTTGCGAACGGTCGAAGGAAGGCTGCGGATGTGGGAAATCATCGAACGGACGACATCGGTTCGATCGACTCCGCCTGCTGGTTGCTCGAAAGCAGCGAGGGCGTCTTGGATCACCTGGACTCGATACGCGGCGCCGGCATCGATGTTGGCCCGGGCCTCCTCGAGCTTGACCCGTGCGATGGTGGCTGCTCGTTTCGCCTGATCGCGATCGGCAACGAGCACGACCGGATCCTCACCTTCCTCCTGAACACCGAGGGTGAGATAGATGTCTTCGAGTGTCAGCGGTCCAACAGGCGCCGCTCCTGAGCGCAGCTCGATGAGTTCACCGTTCGACTCGACGAGCCCGCCGTGGCCAGTGTCGGCGCCGCGTACCAGCCCACGAATGGCGTCAACCAAGTCGGCGGTCTCCGAACTCTCCAGGCCCTGCACGATGGAAATGAAGGGGTGGAGATCGACCGTGCCCTGGCCGTTGCTGAGATCGAGTCGCAGGATTCGCATGTCACGATCTACGACTCAAATATGGGCCCACTCAAGACATATTTTGAGAGATTTCCTCGACCCGTCGCCGGAACTTCCCCAGCGCGGCCTCGACGATCTTCGCCTCGGCCCGACGCTTGACAAACCCGGGCAGCGGAAGGACCAAGCCGATGGACAACTCGTAGCTCACGAGCGTGGCCCGGGGGTCGTCGGCCGATGGCAAGAACGCGTACGCACCATCGACGCTCGACGTGAGGTCACCGGAGACTTGGCTCCACCCCAAACGGAAGGGTGCGTCGGAGTAGTCGTAGCGCAGGACGTATTGTGTTCGGCGTCCGACGGCCTCGGCAACAAACCTCGCGGTTGCGACCCGCCCTTCGTCGTCATGGTCGAGAATCTCCACGCCAGAGATCGCATGGGCCCAGTCGGGGTAGGTGGCGATGTCAATGGCGACGGCATAACACTCGTCGGGCCGTGCACTCACCAACGTGCTGACCTTTGCCGATTCGGTTGTTCGGCTCGGGACACTCGCGGGCATGGTCACAGAGAAAGGTTACTTGTTCGACTTGCGGACACGAAACGCACCGTGGGCCGATCCCAGGAACGCCATCGTTCCGATGCCGAACATGGGAACCAGAATCCCGAAGGCCATCGCCGTGTAGGGGTCAGCCGACGCAGCGGCAAGACCGATCACGCTTTGCGCCGCCAATAGTCCATAGGCCCACCGCCTGTCGGGCGTGTCGACGGCCCCGTCGCCGAGAAAGAAGGCTCCGACAACCGACACGTCCTCCATCCGACTCCGATCGGCAGCGATCAGGAACGCCCAGGTGAACAGTGCCCCGCCGGCGAGGAACACGACAACGCAACCCACTGCTACGACATCGCGCACACGGTCAGATCCGACGAACGCGACCGACATCGCAACCAGTTGTGCCAGGGTCACGATCTCGTCGAGACGACGCAGTCTGCCTGCCGGGAGCGTATTGGTTGCCGGGTGTTTCGGAACAGCAATCTGGTTCTTCTTGCTCTTCTTCCTACTCATGATCCGATCGGCCTCCAATCATCGATGGCCCGTTCGAGCCTGGCGGCGAGCACGTCATAGTCGAAGTCCTCACAGGCCCGCAGGCGAGCGGCTGCGCCGAGGCGTTTCCGTCGTTCGGGGTCGTCGATGAGTTCGAGCAGAGCGGACACGACTGCTTCGGTCGATGTCGGCTCATCGACCACGATGCCGGTCTGCCCGTCGGTCACCGCCTCTGCCGCACCACCGCTTCGACCGGCGATCTGAGGGAGGCCGCACGCGGCTGCCTCGAGAAAGACGATGCCGAAACCCTCCTGTTCGAGCCCACCCCAACGGTCGTGGCACAGCATCGCCATGATGTCAGCGCCACGGTAGAGCCGAGGCACGGCGTCGTCGTCCAGGCGCCCGAGCATGTCGACACGGGCATCACTGTGACGTGCCCGTGAGCGGAGATCATCGAAGGACCGGCCGGTTCCACCGATAACGAGCCGAACCTGCGGACGAAGCCGGGTGACCTCGGAGACCGCATCGATCAAGATGTCCATTCCTTTACGCGGGACGAGGCGATTCACCGAAGCGATGACCACATCGTCGGCGCTGAAGCCGAATTCGTCGCGGGCGACCGATCGTTCCGATGCGTCGGGAGGAGCGAACCGAGACGTGTCGACCCCTGGTGGGATCACAACAGCGGGAAGTGGCCGGCCGGCACATCGCTCGGCCTCCGCCAAGGCGTAGTCGCCGGCAGCCACAACGAGCGAGGCGCCGACCAATACTCGACGAAGCGCTCGACGAGCGCCCGGAAGCCGACCGGGGATGGTCACCTCGGCCCCGTGCAGCACAACGCCGTAGGGACGACCGAGGAACGGACCGATGAGGCCAAGAGGCACCGCAGGATCGAGCATGATCAGCTCGGCACCTACTTCGTCGGCCAGATCGGACACACGGCGGACGAGCCAGGGATACGGCAACAGCACCGGCTCGGGTGATCGCTCGATCCGAAAGTCCTGTCGAGCATCGAACGCGACCGAGTGATCACGAGGCGTGCAGTAGACGGTGGTGTCTTCCGAAGGCAGGCGACGCCACAGCTCCCAGAGATAGGACTGGATTCCGCCGACCTTCGGGGGGAAGTCATTGGTGACCAAGAGATGGCGACGCACGGGTTCAGGATGCCCGCTTCGAACACGAGGCCGGTCGCGAAGCGCTGATCTGCACCTCCAACGCCGAAACTGGTGGTCAGTCCCGGGCCAGACCCAGCTGATTCGCAGCCCAGTCGGCATGGTCACGTAGCAGCGGGAGATCGTGGTTCGAATAGCGAGTCAGGAGCTCGACAACCTCCGGGTCGGAAGGATCGCCGGTGTTGCCGAGTACGACCAGCGCCGTTCGACGAACGATGTTCGGGTCCCGTTTCGCGATGTACCAGCGACCGACGCGGGCCATCAGCTCCTCATCACTGGCACGAAGGATCCAAGCGATGTCGATGACAGGATCGCCATCGGCCTCGAGGTCACGGCCAGCCCCCTGCGCCTGATTGGGAGGACAGACGTCCTGACAGTCGTCACATCCGTAGATGCGGTCTCCGACCGCGCTTCGGAACTCGACCGGGATCTCACCCGGGCCCTGGACAAGCCAGGCAAGACAACGACGGGCATCGACCACCCCGGGGGCGATGATGGCGTTGGTTGGGCAGTCATCGATGCAGCGTTGGCACGGGCCACATCCATCGGCGAGAGGCGGCCCTGTGGTTGGCAGCAACGCGTCGGTGACGACCGAGCCGAGCACGAACCAGCTGCCGAGCCCTGGAAGAAGCAGATTCGCATTCTTTCCGTACCAGCCGAGACCGGCGCGGTAGGCAACATTGCGGTCGACGAGGTGATTGTCATCCAGATGAATGCGAGCTTCGTATCCCTCCGCTCGCAAGAGACCAGCGACGCCTTCGAGTGCCGTTCGTAGCTCGGCGTAGTGATCGCGCCACGCATATTGAGCGACTCGACCAACCGCTGGTTGGCGATCGACCTCGGCAGGAGGATCGGACTGAGCAGCTCTGTCGGTGTTGGACGACGTGGCAGTGCGGGCGTAAGGCCAGGCAGCGACGACGATCGACTGGGCGGACCCCAAGGCTCGGGTCGGATCGGTCGATCGCTCCGGGTTCCGATACGTGAACTGCATAGTGGCGGACAGACCCTGCGCCTTGCGAAGTCGCAGAACGGTTCGAGCAGGCTCCAATGGCTCGACCGAACATGCCCCGATGGCGGCGATGCCGGCGGATCGGGCCATGGTTTCGACGCGAAACCACAGAGCCCCTCCAGATTCGGCGTCGCCGGCGTTTGTCACCGTGGAAGGGTGCCCTGAATCCAAGCCCATGCGCTCGGCCGATGCTTCTCGGCCGAGTTTCTCACCCGACCTCATGGCGGAGGGCCGGCACCATGCCAGCGCTGTGGAGCCGCTTGAGCGCTGCGAACTCCATCACGTCGATGACAACCGCTTCATCCGGTTCCCGATTGGTGATGAAGCTGACGAGGCAGTCCTCGCAGGTCTCGGTGTGCTGGCGGACACAAGTGCCGCAATCGATGGAGATACTCATGCAGGCCATCATGACGACGCCCTGTGACAGTGTCGGCCAAGCGGTAGTCTCCCGGCGGTGAAGGCACTCGAGTTCGACCGCAAGGAAGCCCGATACGTCGCCGCAGCGGTCTCGTCCCGGCTTCGCCCGGGAAGTGGTGCCCGAACCGGACCCCTGGCGCTGGTCGAGACAAAGAACAAGGTCCTCCCCGGGCCGGGTTGGGAGCGGATCACCACTCGCCTGGCCGGGATCTGTGGCTCCGATCTGGCTACCGTCGATGGCC
>CAZYLX010000101.1:0-8540 GCA_964648595.1 uncultured Acidimicrobiaceae bacterium | reverse complement strand
GACGATCTCCTCGTCCGTGGCCCGCTTCTGGCCGCCGGGTTCCGCTGCGTCGCCCCTGACCTCATCGGCTTCGGTCGATCGGACAAGCCGACCGAGCGTTCGGCCTACACCTACTCGGGCCACGTCGCCTGGATGAAGACGTTCCTCGACACGATCAAGCTGCCGGCGGCAACGCTGTTCGCCCAGGACTGGGGCGGGCTCATCGGCCTTCGCATCGCGGCGGAAGATCCGCATCGCTTCGACCGGGTCGCCATCGGCAACACCGGGCTGCCCGTCGGAGAGTCGCTCGGCGCGGGTTTCGATGGTTGGCTGCACGCATCTCAGAACATGGAGATCATGGATTCGGGCGCCCTGCTCCAGCGAGCAACGATGGTCCGTGAGCTCACCGAAGCCGAGATGGCCGGCTACCGGGCCCCGTTCCCCGACGAGTCATACATGGCGGGAGCTCGCGAGTTCCCCGCTCTGGTTCCGATCACGCCCGACCACGGCAGCGTCGCGGAGAACAAAGCGGCGTGGGCCTCACTCGAGCAGTGGGAGAAGCCGTTCCTCACCTTGTGGTGCCCCGGCGACATGGTGCTGGGCCAGCTCGGCCAGGAGTTCATCGACCGAGTGCCAGGGGCGAGTGGTCAACCGCATCAGCTCTTCGAGCCAGGGGGACACTTCCTTCAGGACGATCGCGGCGAAGACGTGGTCGCGGCTCTGATCGACTGGCTCCCATAGCCCACTCCCCGATTCGGACTACCCGAGAGGTTCGAGCTCGATCTCGCCTTCGTCATTCTCGAAGAGTTCCCAGCCCAACATCTCTGCCAGGGCGGCCCGGCCTTCTTCTGGCCCGTTGGCCAGGATGTGATCGCCGACGATCAGCTGGGCGGTCGAGCGTGGCCGGTAGGTGAAGCGACCGTCGCGTTCGATGGCAAGCACGTTGAACCCAGGCTCGATCGGCAGCTGGATCTCGGCCAGCGTCTTGCCTGCGACTTCGGCCCGCTCCCCAACCGGCAACTTGACAACCATGTCGTCGGTGTCGCCCAACGCGATGCCCAGCACGGGGTGGAGCTCGGTCGACTTCTCGATGAGCCACACCATCTGCTGCGCCTGATCGCCGAGGTCCTCGGCGGCCTGACCGAGGGCGAGCAGCCCTCGAAGGGGAGAAGGATCGGCGCCATCGGAGGATGCTCGCAGGACCCAGAGCTCGAGACGGTATTTCATCTCGTCGAGACGGTCTTCGAGGTGGCGGACTTCTGCGGCCAGCGAGCGGTCGCGGAACACCAGTGCCGAGTAGGCGAGCCCGACGGCCACCTCGCTGAGATTCTTCATCTCGACGATGGTGTCGACGGCCCGGTCGAGGTCGGTGAGCGCGGTGCTCTCGGGGATGACCGGCGGGTGGTACTCGCTCATGCCTGCCAGCTCACGAAGGCGGGCGATGCCGTCTGGTGACCCTCTGAGGAACAGAACGTCGTCCGGCTGCAGGACCTCCTCACCGCCAGGGTCGACCAGCCACGTTCGGCCACGGCGAATGGCCATCACCCGCATACCAGTCACCACAGGCAGCTCGAAGGAGGACAGCGGCCGGTTGGCGAAGTGCGATCCATCGGCGACGGCGACTCGGTGTGATACCTCTTCCGCATCAGTGAGATCAAGCACGAGCTCGGGCGGGATGCCGAGCTTGCGGGAGACAATGCGGGCGATGTCGACGGCATCGTTGCCGATGCGTTCGACGGCGGAGATCACCTGGAGCACGGCCGCCATGGCTTCAGCTTCGCGGGGATTGCGGACGGCGATGATGCACAACGTGCGCATCTCGTGGACGAGGTCGTTGATCTGCTGTTCGAGCTCGTCGACTTCGTCTGCCATGTCGGCGTCGTTGAAGTAGATGGCGGCGTAGGCCAGGTCGACCATGAGTTCGCTGGTGTCCTTGGCTTCGGCCAGCATCTCTCGCAGGTTTCGGGATTCCATCAGTGGTTCCGGGATCGCTTTCGGTTGTTGATCATGTCACAGCTCTGCTTGTCGCTGCCCTTCATGTCACAGCCCCCACACGTTGATGGCGGCGACGAGGGTGAGGGCGCCGACGACGTCGAGTGATGCGGTGACGAGGGGGATGCCGGTGTTGTCGGGGTCGAGGCCGAAGCGGACGACAGCGAGGGTGCCGTAGTAGGCGATGGCGAGGGCAAAGAGGGTGGCGGTGACGCCACCGGTGAGGGCGACGGCCGACAGCGAGAGCACTCCGGGTGTCGCCTCCCCGGCGATGAGGGCCGTTCCTTCTGCGATGAGGGCCAGGAGAAGGAAGATCGGGGCGGCGAGGGCCACGGTGAAGCCCATGTCGGAGCGGGCGTTGCCGGTTGGCAGCCAGGTGCGGTCGATGAGACCGAGGTGGACTTTGGTGGAGAGGCGGTTGGCCAGGATGCCGCCGAGTGCGCCGGCCGTGCCGAGGTAGCCGGGAAGAAGCACGAGGAGGACCCAGGTGAGTTGGTTCTCGAACCGTTCGATGGCAACGCCGGCAAAGAGGCTGAGGATGCCGGCGGCCATCAGCACCGGCAGCGATTCGACCACGATGCGTTTTGCCGCACTCAGACTCGAGCGCCACAGTCCGGCGGTCAACACGATGGTGGCGATCGCGGCAACGGCTGCGGTGATCGTTGTCGAGTCTCCCTTGTCGACCAGAACGAGGCTGACCACCAGCGCCGGCAGGGTGATGAGGTCGCTGGTGGCGGTCACGAGCGGCGCGGTCACGTTGTCGAGATCCCAGCCGAAACGAACAGAAGCGACGGTCAGGCCCAGCGTGGCTCCGAGCACGACGACCGAAGCAAGGATCCCCCCAAGGAGGGACACCACGATGAAGTCGCCGAATCCGATGGGCACGACGCCACCTTCGGGATCGAGCACGACTGCCAACACTTCTGCGGCGCAGGCGATGCCGAGGCCGGCAACCAGCGAGTTGATGATGACGGCGACGAGGTTCTGTCCGAGGAGGGAATCCGGTCGCCAACTCCAGTTGAACTGACCGGTTTGGATTGCGGTCGACAAGCGGCTGCCGAGAGGGCCGAAGACGTTGCCCCGGAGGCCAATGGTTGCCGGGACGAAGAGCAGAAGCCCGGGAAGTGCTTCCAGCTGATCTTGGCGAGAAGCGAGAGTGAGCCCGGCGACGACGCTGGTGAGGGCCGAGAAGGCGAGGGCGGCCAGCGACTGGATGGCATCGGCCTTGTTCGGGCCGAGAAAGCCGCCGAGCGGGCGGAGCCGAAGGGAGGAAAGGCGGGAGTCGGCGAAGCGGCGGGGAACAGCGATGCGGGGCGCGCCAGATGGGCGCACCCTCCGACCGCTCGCAGATCGCCGTCGCTCTGTCACCCCGGCACTGTATTGCTGGCCTGCCGGCCGGATGACCATGTCGCCAGTGCGAGGGCCGAATGCTGCGACCTCAGCCGATAGCGGCAACCCATGCGCCGAGCATCAGCATCGTTGTCAGCTGAGCCGCCACCATGAGTCACAGCGTTCATCCGACAGGTCTCGTCCCGACAGAGGGGTCAGAGGTGTTCGACGGCCCCGTCGTCAGCGAGTCGATGACGAGCATCAAAGATGTACGGCGCGTTCGCCACGAGCATGTCGAAGTCGATCTCGTCGTGATCAGTCACGATCACCACGGCGTCAGAAGCGGACGCCTCCTCAGGCGTCAGCTCAACACGGGTGATCTGATCGTCGAGGACATACCGCTCCACGTGTGCGTCGTGCACCCGAACATCGGCGCCCATGTCCAACAGACCCTTGATCACACCGGTCGCCGGGGTCTCACGAGCATCGTTGGAGTTCTTCTTGTACGCGATGCCGATGACCAGGACCCGGCTGCCGTTCACCGGCTTGCGACGCTCGTTCAAACCGGCCTGCACCCGCCGGACAACTTCGGCCGGCATGCCGTCGTTGATCTGATTCGCGATCTTCACGAACCTGCTGACGGTGCCGAGCTCGCGCTCGAATTGCCAACTCAGGTAGCTCGGATCGATTGGCAGGCAATGGCCACCAACCCCGGGCCCGGGATAGAACGGCATGAACCCGAACGGCTTGGTCTTCGCGGCATCAATGACATCCCAGAAATCGATGCCCAACCCCCGGGCATTGATAGCGATCTCATTCACGAGTGCGATGTTCACGTGACGGAACGTGTTCTCGAGGAGCTTGGAGAGCTCGGCCTCACGGGTGCCCTTCGTGGCCACGGTCTCATCTACGAGATCGTCATAGAACCCCTGCACTACTTTCAGCGACCCGGCATCGATACCGCTCACAATCTTGGGCGTGCGCTGGAAGTTCCACGTCTCATTCCCCGGATCGATCCGCTCGGGCGAGAAGCCGAGACTGAAGTCGCGCCCGGCCGTCAAGCCGGACACCTCCTCGAGGATCGGAGCCACGAACCCGTCGGTCGTACCCGGGTAGGTGGTCGACTCGAGGATGACCGTGGCACCTGTTCGCAGGTGTGCACCGGCCAGCCTGGTCGCCGACTCGATGAACGACATGTCAGGAGCGCCGTCGCGCAACGGTGTTGGCACGGTGATGACCGCTATGTCGAAGCCGGCGAGGTCGG
Source organism: uncultured Acidimicrobiaceae bacterium (assembly GCA_964648595.1). Classification (GTDB taxonomy): domain Bacteria; phylum Actinomycetota; class Acidimicrobiia; order Acidimicrobiales; family SZUA-35; genus SZUA-35. The sequence goes on along the minus strand of CAZYLX010000101.1, from coordinate 3,976 downwards.
CCTCGGATGAGGTAGGCAGATAGCGGCCTGTTGCCAGAGCGGCGGCAACATCAGCGCCGGTCACATCGTCGATGTGGGTCTGGCCGGCCTTGAGACCGTCAGCCTTTCGCTGGTCTGGATCGAAACCAACGACGTCGTAGCCGGCTTCCACGGCCCGGATGGCCACCGGAAGGCCCACGTATCCCTGGCCCAGAATCGCTATTCGTTTGTCGCCAGTGTGCGCCACAGTCCAACTCCTCGATCGATCGTCGAACGTGGAGCCGACGTCGAGCGAAGGCTATCGCCGAGGGTCGGAGCCATACGGTCCGGATTGGAGGGTGGTAGTACCCGACGACCAGAGGGCTCGCCCTAGGTCGTCGACCGGCCGGAGGGTGCACCAGCCAACCATCGCCACAGCAGTACCCTCACCGAGTGGTTCGACCCGGGCTGATCTTTGCTGCGTTCGCCCTCGCAGTGTCCGCGTGCGCCAGCGATGGCCGAGAGCTGGCGGAGCCCCGTGATTGGCAAACCACCACCACGCGTCCGCCGCCTCCGACGTCGGCTCCCCCGCAGCTCGCCGGCGACACCGGCCTCACCCTTTCCTCACCGGACTTCATGCCCGGCGGGAACCTGCCGCTGATCTCGCGGTGTGATGGGTCGAACAAGTTCCCAACGCTCGAGTGGACAGAGGTCGATGCTGATCTTGGTGCCGTTGAGTTTGCCGTGACGCTGGCCGACCAGACCGACCCGGAGGGCCCGCTCTTGTTGTGGCTCATGGCCGGCATCGGCCCCGACGTCACGAAGATTTCGTCTGGCACGTTCCCGAATGATGGCGCGTTCGAGACCCTCAACGACTACGGCCAACTGGGATTCGGTGCGCCTTGTCTCGAGAGCTTCGAGACCGGTCAACGCGATCTGCAGTTCAAGCTCTACGTACTCGATTCACCATCCGGGCTGAGCAGCGGGGCGCCGGGCAACACGAGCTGGGACGACGTCAGCGCAAAGGCGGTGGAGACGGCCACGGTGTTGACGAAGGTTGACTCAACGCCTTGACCGGCACCGTCAGCGAGCTGACGCGCTCAGCCGGGGTGACCGAGCGCACGTTCGAGTTGCCGACGAATGCCGCCATCGGAACGGAGGGCCTCCTGCCGCTCCTGAGCGAGACGTCGAGCGTTGCGCCCCATTGTTTGCCGCTCGTCCTTGCTTCGAGCCAGCATCCACGACAAACCGCGAGCCAGCGCTTGCGGATCGCCCGCCGGCACATACAGACCGTGCACCGTGTCGGTGAAGTCGTCAATCCGGTCACCATGATCAGTCGCCAGGACGGTGCACTCCGCAGCCATCGCTTCCAGTACGGCAAGCGATGGACCGGCTTCCCAGAGCGACGACGAAACGAACAGATCGGCAGCTTCGAGAACTGCGCTTACGTCGTCAAGGAATCCGGCGAATCGAACATGATCCTCCAATGAAGCCTCGGAGACCTCGTGTCGAATCTGGGACAGGTAGTCAGTGGATGCTGACCGTTCCACGTCACCAACAAACACCACGACGACGTTGTCGTGTTCGACCTTCGACAGCGCTTCAACGAGTACGACCTGGCCCTTCTGTCGATGGAATCGGCCGACATTCACGATCAGAAATGCATCCTCGGCGACGTTGAGAGACCGGCGAGTTTCGGCCAAGGATTCACGATCAGCCGACGGCGGCGGGCCGATTTCGATCAGGTTCGGCACAACGCCGACCCGCGAAGGATCAATTCCCAGGTCGCGTTCCACGACCGTTGCGACGTGATCAGCAACAGACACGATCCGCTCCGCGGAACGAAGCGCTCGTCGGTAGACAGCTCGCTTCAGCGCGTGGATCAGCGGGCCTCCGGAGAATTTCGGGTGGTTCTGAACAAGAGCGACGAAGCTCACGCCGAGGCGACGTGCAAGCACGGCGGCGGGAGCGGCATCGCGTACCTGGGTTGACACGATCACGTCGGCACCGGCGGCGGCGAGGGTTCGTTTCGATGCGCTGAAGGGCATGAGACATCGCAACGATGCAACACCGGCGACGGGCTGAACGTTGGCTCCGAGAGCGGCGAGTTCTGCAAGCACCGAGGCCTCGGGTCGCCCAGCTCGATCGGCATCCTTCTCGTACGCGATGGTGACCTGGGTGCCGCCGGCAATGAGTTCTCGAGCGTGGCGGACGACGACCCGCGCCGACCCATACGACTCGGTCGTGGCCATCGTGAAGACCACCGATCGAAGGGGGACAGAAGGGCGAGGCACCTGGCAAGTCTGCCCGTTCGATCGGAATCACGGTGGATTAACCTCGCCACTGGAGGAGCGACCATGGTTCGAGGTGGAGAGCAGCAGGTCGTGCGGCGGAATCCTGCGTGGAGGGCCACGTGAGAGTGCTCCACATCGTCGAGGCGTCGTTCGCCGGGGTCGGTCGGCACGTGCTGGACCTTTCCGCCGGTCAAGCAGCGTTGGACCACGAGGTACACGTCGCCTTCAGCCCAACCCGCGAGAGCAGGTCGTTTCGGTCAGAACGCAAAGAGCGCACGGGTGTTGAATTTCATCCGGTGCCGATGCGTCGGTCGCCGTCTCCAGCTGACGCTCGATCGCTGGTTGAATTGCAACGTCTGATGCGACGTATCCGGCCCGAGGTTGTTCACACACACAGCACAAAGGCCGGTCTGCTCGGCCGAGTGCTCATGCGAGGCGAGGTGGTATCGCTTCACACCCCAAACGCCCCGTTCTTGATGAACCCATTGATCTCCGACCGAGCGCGAGCTGCGGTAGGTCGCCTCGAGCGGACTCTGGGGAACCGACGCACTGACGTTGTTCTTGCAGTGTCACCAGAGGAGGTCGAGCATTTGGTCGGTCTCGGCGTCCACTCCTCGAAGGTCCAACTCGTTCCCAATGGGCTCGACCCGCTTCCGATAGCGAATCGAGATGACGTACGCCGCGAACTCGGCCTTCCAGCGACCGGGCCCGTGATCGGCTTTGTCGGACGATTCGACGACCAGAAAGACCCACTTCGCCTCATCGAGGCGTTCGATCGCCTCACCGGGCACGACGAGGCTCACCTGGTGATGATCGGCGACGGGCCCCTGCATCCCGCTGCACTCGAACAGGCAGCCGCGTCGGACGCCGGAGCCCGGATACACCTTTTGGGCGAGCAGCCTGGGGCATGGAGCATGTCCGCATTCGACATCTTCGCCCTTCCCAGCCGATACGAGGGCTTTCCCTACGTGTTGTTGGAGGCCGCGGCCCACGCCCTGCCGATCGTGACGACCGACGATGCCGGCGCTTCACAACTGGTGATTGATGGGGTCAGCGGCTGGTTGATCCCCTCGATGGACACCGAACGGTTGACCGAGGCCCTGGGCCGAGCGCTTGCTTCCGATCAGCTGCCCTCGATCGGGGCTGACGTGCGTCGCCGGGGCGAACACTTCACTGTTTCGGCCATGGTCGACGGCGTACTTCGCGAGATCGAACGGCTGCACCGTTGACGGCCGGCGGGACGCCGAGGCGCTACAGCCTGCCCGACCTGGTGAGCATCGCCGCAGTGTGGCTCTTCCTGGTCATGGCCAGCCTGCCGTGGCTACCTGGAGTCACGGCTGGCCGCCTCGCCGCCCTTGCCCTGCTGGCCGTCGCAATCGTCGTCGCCCCGAATCGCCGGAACCTCGGCTCCTTACTGGCCGACCGCGGCTTCCTCTTCGTTGTTGCCGTCACCGCGGCGATCGCTTCCTCGTTGCTCCTGGCCGATCTGCTCCGTACTGAACTGACCTTCAACGAGGGAAGCGGTACCCGGCTTCTCCGGCTTCTCATCGTGTTCGTCGCAGGACGCGCCCTGTTCGCCGTATCTCGACCAGCGTTGGGAGCCAGCACGATCGGTTGGCTGGTTTCGTTGACGATCCTGGCGGTTCTCGGCGTGCTGTTCGCACGGTCCGGGATCAATCCCGTGTCGGTCCTCGACGACGCAGTTTCGCAGGGCCGGTTCCGGC
>CAZYLX010000100.1:0-8604 GCA_964648595.1 uncultured Acidimicrobiaceae bacterium | reverse complement strand
TAGCGTTTTTCGCATTCGTGTCTTTCTTCCCTCAGTTGGTTGCCGGGCCGATCGTTCGGGCCAAGGAGTTCCTGCCGCAGCTGCGGCGTCATCAATTCGACGATGAGGTCGACTCATTCGACGCAGCGTGGCTGATCGGCCGAGGACTGTTCAAGAAGGTCGTGATCGCCACGTATCTTGCCGACTCGGTGGTCGACCCGGTGTTTGCCGCACCGACCGAGGCCGGCAAGCTCGAACTCCTCCAAGCCATGTACGGCTACGCAATCCAGATCTACGCCGACTTCTCCGGCTACACCGACATCGCGATCGGCGTTGCCCTGCTGTTGGGCTTCCGTTTCCCGGTGAACTTCGACAATCCCTACCGCTCGCTCTCGATCCAGGACTTCTGGGGGCGATGGCACATCACGCTGTCGAACTGGCTGCGGGACTATCTCTACATTCCGATCGGTGGGAACCGGCTCGGTGCGATCCGGACCTATCGCAATCTGGTGTTGACCATGGTGCTCGGTGGTCTCTGGCACGGCGCGGCGTGGACGTTTGTCTTTTGGGGCTTCCTGCATGGTCTTGCGTTGGTGATCGAGCGTCTATTGGGTGTTGGCAACCGTTCGGCTACCGGCAACACTTCCGCTGCCGGCAACTCGTTCGGGGCTCCCGTCGCGGTGGTCGTCCGCTGGCTTGTCACGTTCCACATCGTGTGCGCAGGCTGGGTGCTGTTCCGAGCCGAAACCTTCGAACAGGCCACTGACTTTCTTGGCGGACTCTTCACGGCGCCGCTCGGCGGTGGGGTCAAGTGGGTGGCCGTACTCGTGATCATCGGCTCCCTCTTGGCACAGATTGTCCCGACCGACGCCATTGCATCCTTCCGACAACGAATGGCCGATACCGATCCTCTGCTCCAAGGTGCTGTACTCGGCGTCTGGATCGCCCTCGTCGTCGCCCTCGGCCCCGAGGGCGTCGCTCCCTTCATCTACTTCCAGTTCTGACCATGGCCGACTTCATTCGCCGCTTCGCTCGGCCCGCTCGAAAGCAAAGCATCTTCCGCACCGATCGGGCCGGCGCGTCTGCTGTCGGGCGCGTCTTCTGCGGCTTGACGGTCTGTCTGATCGTCACAGCGTTCCTGAGCTCCCAACGCATGGTCTCGATGGCGGAGCGGCTCGAGTTCGGAACGAATCGGGATCGCTGGCTCTCCGCAGCGGAAGCCGTCGACACCGGAGCTGCCGCCCTGCGACTCGACCGCCCAGCGCAGGCCGTCGAACAGGCGATCGGCCGATCCTCCGGGAACGAGCCGGCCGAGGTCGTGCTCGGCGAACTTGCCACCGCAAGTGCATCGTCGCCGACAAACACAGAACCGACGACGACACCGACAAACGACGCAAGCCCGCAAACAATCCAAGGTGCCGCGCCCGGCGGAAACTCAGCGGAGGACCGCACAACGCCGACCGCCACGCTGTCGACTACCGAGCTGTCGACTACCGGGGTGCCAGCATCGACGACGATCGCTCCCCCGCCTCGGATCCTTGGGGACGCGTCGATCAACGACCCGTTGCAGATCTGGGTCGGTGGCGACTCGCTCGGCGATTACGTCGGGTCGCAACTGCTCTATCAGGTCGCTGATTCCGATCTCAGTGACGTCGAACTCGAATTCGAGATCAGTACTGGCCTGACTCGTCCCGACTACTTCGACTGGCCTGCCCGCCTCAGCGAAGTCATGCAGAGCGACACCCGACCAGATGTCGTTGTGTTCATGGTCGGCGGAAATGACGACCAGGGTCTTCGCGTGGACGACGAGCGCATCTCGATCGGCACCGATCCATGGCGGTTGACCTATCAACAGCGGGTCGCAACGATGATGGACATCGCGGCCTACCCCGACGTGCAGATGCTTTGGATCAACCTGCCGCCGATGCGCGACGATCGCCGGGAAGCCGTCGCCGTCGACATCAATGCGGCGCTCGAGGCGGAGGCGTCGATCCGCCCCTGGGTCGACATCATCGACATCATCGACATGTTCACCGGTCCGGCCGGCGGCTACGAGCAGTTCATCGACGAACCCGATGGCAGCTCCACCCGGAAAGCACGAGCGAACGATGGCGTGCACATCACACGGTCGGCGAGCGAATGGGTGGCGGAGCTTGTCTGGAGCGAGGTCGTCCGTCAGTGGCGCTTCGACTATCTGACCCCACCGACGACGACGCCCTCGCCACAACCGGCCCCTGAGCCATCTGGCGACGAAGGCACGACAACAGAGACAACAGAGTCGGGGTCCTGAACGAGCAGCGACGTTGTCGCTGAACTTCAGCGCCCCCGTTGAGCGGACATGCGGCGAGCAGGATCCACCGCCGCCAGCAGCGCACGTGCCTTGTTGTGACACTCGAGATTCTCGAGATCTGGATCGCTGTCGGCGACAACGCCGGCACCGGCTTGCACACTGGCCGAGCCATCGTTGTTACAGATCATCGTGCGGATCGTGATGGCCGTGTCGAAATTGCCCGAGAAGTCGAGGTAGCCGACCACGCCGGCGTACGGCCCGCGCTTGATCGGCTCCAGTTCGTCAATGATCTCCATTGCTCGCACTTTCGGAGCTCCTGAGACGGTTCCGGCCGGGATGGTTGCTCGCAGGACATCGATGACCCCAAGCCCGGGCTGGAGATCTCCGGCGACCTGGCTGGTCAGATGCATGACGTGGCTGTAGTTCTCGAGCGTCATCATCTCCTCGACCTCGAGGCTGCCGTAGGACACCACACGACCGACGTCGTTGCGGGCAAGGTCAACCAGCATGACGTGCTCCGCCCGCTCCTTCGGATCTTCTGCCAGCTCGGCCGCCATGCGGCGATCCTCCTCGTCGGTCCGGCCGCGGCGACGGGTGCCGGCAATCGGACGTGAAATGACACGACCGTCACGTACCTGCACCAGAGGCTCCGGCGAGCAACCGACGATCGTGACCTCGGGCTGCCGGAGAAGGTACATGTACGGGCTCGGGTTGATCTGACGCAGAACTCGATAGACGTCGACAGGGTCGGCGTCGAGTTGGAAGCCAAACCGCTGGGCCAGTACCACTTGGAAGACGTCGCCGGCTCGTATGTGCTCCTTGGCCACCTCGACAGCCAGTTGATAACTACCACCGCCCATGGAGGACGTGACGTCGGGGAGTTCTGGATCGTCAACGGGCGGAGCAAGCATCGGCTCGTCGATTGGCCGAGCGCCGGCGGCGGCGAGCTCGTCGAGTCTGGTCACCGCCTCGTGATAGGCAGCGTCGACCTCGTCAGCCGAGGCGCCGTCAGGGAGCAGGGCCACGGCAACGAGCGTGACTCGCTGACGCCAGTGGTCGAACACGGCCATGTCGCCGATCACATCGAAGATCGCGTCCGGGAGGTCTTGCTCGGCCTCGGGAGCGTTGGGCAGCCGCTCGATCTCGCGAACGACGTCGTAAGCGAAATAGCCGACGAGGCCTGAGGTGAGCGGAGGCAAGTTCGGCAGCTGTGGAGCTCGGTAGCGCTCGAGCAGGGTCTCGATCAGCGTGAGAACGCCCTGATCGAGCGGCAAGTCGGTGTCGGGGAGCTGACCTCGAATCTCGATGTTGCCGCCGCTCGCAACGATCGTTGCGTGCGGCCGGCGCCCGACGAAGCTGAAGCGGCTCCATCGTTCGCCGTTCTCGACCGACTCGAGGAGAAACCCAGGATCGTCAGCCACTGTGCGGAGGAAGATCGATACCGGCGTCGTGAGATCAGCAAGCAACTCTCGGGTGACAGGCACGGCCCGGTGATCTGCGGCGTGGGCTCGAAACTCGTCAATGGTGGTCGTTCCGCTCACCGCGCACCTTCTGTCGTCGACCCGAACGGGTTGTGGAAGCACGTGCGCTCGCCGGTGTGGCACGCACCCTTGCCGATCTGTTGGACACGGAACAGCAGGGTGTCGCCGTCGCAGTCGTACGCGGCGGAGCGGATGTATTGGTGATCTCCGGAGGTGTCGCCCTTGCGCCAGAGTTCCTGACGCGACCGGCTCCAGAACACGGTTCGGCCCTGCTCGAGCGATGCGACGAGCGACTCGGCGTTCATGAAGGCCAGCATCAGGACCTCGTCGGTCTCGTCGTCTTGGACGATGGCGGGGACGAGACCCTCCTGGTCGTAGCGGATGGCCGCCAGCTGCTCGGCAGTCACGTCAATCACCGCCGCACCCTACCAACGCCATCCCCCACCAAACCCCGGGTTTCTGACCCTCACTTTCGATGCTCTCAGCCCCCGGTTCAGCCGGCTCCTGTCTCCTCGTCCGCTCCGTTCAGCACGAACTCGAGGTGGTCGATCACTTCGCCCCACCGGTGGACGACCTCATCCCAGCTGAACCGCACGACACGCCAACCGTGGCGATCAGCACGTCGATCCCGCCGGACGTCGGCGATTCTGGCGTCGACACTTGAATGCCACGCGCGCCCGTCGAGCTCGATCAGGATGCGGTATCCCTCGATCCGGAAGTCGACGATCCCATCTGTCCCTTCGAACCACGGTGGCCGGAATTGCACGGCAAGCAACGGGAACATCGTTGTCTGGTACTTCAGGAGGAACAAGCGCTCGAGAGCAGAGAGGTCAACCGATTCACCAGTCAGAAGAGGCGCTAGCCGTTGGCGCCGACTCTGGACGCCGGGACGGCCCCGGCGGGCCAGCGACGCGTCACACGCCATCAACTCGCTCTCCGTCAGCGATGTCTGGCTCAGGGCACGCGTGACAAGTCGCTCGCTCGCACCGGCGCTCATGATCGGCACGAGCTCGCAGACGGTCCTGGCCACGGTGAGAGACCGCACGCCGCTGGCAACGCAAATGTCCACGGTCGGAAGGTGCCCGGTTTGGCGAACTCTGGCCAACCCTGAACGATTCGTTCCGGACCGACGGACGACGATCTGCGGGAGACCAGGTCGAGGAATGCTGAGACCGTGGATCGACGCGGCCGTATGCATGTCGGCAGCGCTCTCCTTGATCGACAGCACTGCTGCGGAGATCAGCCACATATCTCCCTCGGACTCGAAGACTCGGTAGACACCCGGCCCAATCGTGCGAATGCGGGCTGATCGGAGCCAGCGATCGATTCGCTGATTGGTGAGTCCGGCATCACGCAAGAGTTGACGGCTCACCACCCCGTGGTGCGCTGCAGCAACTGCGGCGACATCAAAGTCTGATTTCATTTCGGCTTTCCCTTGAACGTTGGCCATGAGGACCATCTGTTGTCGGGGGCCGTAGCTCCGATGAACCGGGGGCTGACAGCGTCGAAAGTGACGCCTTCGGCGTACCTGGAGTTGTTCGCTGCGCTCTCAACGTCCCGGGGTTTGGGAGAGGTGTCGGGGAGATTGCTGGTTAGAGGTAGAGGCCGGTCGGGGAATCGTCGAGGCGCTTTGCCGCAACGGCGTGGATGTCGCGCTCGCGCAAGATGATGTAATCGCTGCCGCCGACTTCGACCTCATAGAGGTCCTCCGGGTTGAACAAGACTCGGTCGTTCAGCTCCATCGACCGAACGTTCGGGCCGGCCGCGACGACCAGAGCCCACGTCAAACGCTTCCCGACCTGGGCAGTTGCCGGAATCAGAATGCCACCACTCGACTTGCGATCACCGTCGGCACCTTCCAACTCGACAAGAATGCGATCGTTCAGCATCTTGATCGGCAGCTTGCCCTTGGCTTGGCCTTTGCCGCTCTTGGTGCTGGTTCCCGCATTGTCGTCTGGCACGGACCGAACGGTACCGTGCCCCGCCATGACCACCGACGCTCGTCGAAGCCCGGAGCGCTTGGCGCTGAGCACGGCCGACGGATTGCGGCTCCGCGCAGAGTGGTTGTCGCCTCGAGTCGAGGACCCGGCAGGTCACGCCGAGGCGCAACTCGTTCCGCCGACGGTCGTCCTCTGCCACCCTCACCCACTCCACGGCGGCAACATGCACGCCAGCGTCATCGATCGCCTCTTCTGGGCGCTAGCTGACTTCGGTATGTCGACGCTTCGATTCAACTTCCGTGGCGTCCAGGGATCCGACGGACGCCACGATCACGGCAACCGTGAACGCTTCGATGTCCTGGCCGCCGTCGACCACGCTGCGGATCGACGCCCAGAAGCACGGGTTCAACTCGTCGGGTGGTCGTTCGGAGCTGACCTGGCTCTTGCGATTCCCCATCCCTCGGTAGCCGGATGGATCGCCATCGCTCCCCCGTTGCGGGTGGTCGAGCCAGCGGACATGGCAGCAGCGACCGACGGTCGACCAGCGCATCTCATCGTCGGAGAACACGATGTGTACCGCCCACCAGCCGAAGCGAAGGCCATTACCGCCTCATGGCCATCGGCCACGATCACCGAGGTCAGCGGCGCCGATCATTTCTTCGGCAACTCGCTCGATCAAGTCGTCGATCTCGTCAGGCAACAGCTTCTTCCCGATTGACCAGCGCTCCCTCTTTCCACACCGACGCGATCTCCGTGAGTGCTGAAGCGTCAACGGACGGGTCACCAGCAACCGCGACGATGTCGGCCGGAAGCCCGGCAGCCAGCCGTCCACGTTCGGGGCGCCGGCACACATCAGCTGCGGCGCTCGTGATCGCCCGCAACGCTTGCACCGTGGTCATCCCCGAGCTGACCAGAGTGGGAAGCGCGTAAGGAAGAACATCGTGGGGCTTGAAATTGTGGATGCCGGCATCAGTGCCAACGACAACCGTCCCACCATTTGCGTGCACCCGGCCGAGCGCCCGCTCGATCACCGGCACGGCTGCGTCCCACGGTGGCGGCATGATTCGTTCGCGATTGTTGCCCCATGTCGCCGACAGCGCGACGTTGGAAGACGCGAGCTTGTCCAGAAGCTCGTCAGGCGGTGCGCTTTCCATATCTTCTGTGAAGAACGTGCAGTGCTCGATGGAGTCGACTCCGACGTCAACAGCGCTGGCAATGCCTTCGACGCCATGGCAGTGAGCCGCAACGGGCAGGCCGTTGCGATGAGCCTCCTCCACAACAAGCTGCACGTCATCCCTGGAGAACTGCGACATCCACATCGGGAACGACGGCGTCATCGCCCCACCGGTGACCATGATCTTGATCACATCGCAGCCTCGGTCGACTCGCTCAGCCACCGCGGCCAACAGGCCTTCTCGTCCCTGTACCTCGCCGCCGAGATACCAACAATGACCGCCAGGCGGCGTGATCGGTGGGCCGGCGCAGGTCAACGTCGGGAGCGCCGGATCACCGCGGAGACCGAGGGTCACGAATCCCCGATCACCGAGATCCCGTAACGTCGTGACGCCTCCAATCAGCGCTCGGTGGGCGTTCTGACGAGCTCGCTCGATCAAGGCCTCATCATCGACCCCGCTGACTTGGTCTTCGAGGGCCCCGACTCCGTTGAACACCAGGTGCTGATGGCAATCGACCAGCCCGGGGAGCAGCGTGACGTCCCCGAGGTCGCTCATCTCAACCCCCACTGGCGGTTGCTGGCCGACCGATACCACCTGATCACCGTCGATCAGGAGGATTGGCTGCTCGACGAAGTCAGTGCCGTCGAAGAGCCGAGCCGCGGTGAGTCCCCACATGGGGCGACACTAGACCGAACCGGGGGCTGAGAACCGCGAAACTGAGGGTCACAAACCCGGGGTTCGGACTCAGAGGCGGGGGGGTGAGAAGTCGTCGGGGATGAGGACGTCGGCCGGGGACAACTCAGCAATCGACGACTTGCCCAGACCGAGCAGCGTCGAATCGAGTCCGTTGCGCAGAACGTCCAGCACGTTCTCCACCCCGGCCTGACCATTCGCAGCCAAACCCCACAGGTACGCACGACCGATCATCACCGCATCCGCACCAAGAGCCAGCGCCTTTGCGACATCGCTCCCCCGCCGGATTCCGCCGTCCATCAGGATCTGCACCTGACCCCCAACAGCATCCTTGATCTCGGGCAGCACGCGAATCGGAGCCGGTGATCCATCGATGTTGTTCCCACCATGATTGGAGACCGAGATCGCCGTCGCTCCGGCATCAACCGCCCGACAAGCCTCATCGGCCCGGCCGATGCCCTTCACCATGAACTCACCGCCCCACTCCTCTCGAAGTGACGCGACATCGTCCCAGCTCGGCGGCGGCGTGCCCATCCACGCCCCATAGGCCTCGAAGAATCCGGGAACCGGTTGATCGCCGACGGCGAAGTTGGGGACCCCGAGCGCCGGCAGTGCCCCGCTCTTGACCCAGTCGAGCAGCCACAGAGGCCGCGTGGCGACGTCTGGGGCGTGATGGAGAACAGTCCGGAGATCGATCTTCTCAGGAATGGCCGGGCTGCCCCAGTCCCTCCCGTGGGAGAACGACCAGTCGAGCGTCAGGATCATCCCCGTTGCCCCGGCGTCCTTCGCCCGTTGCATGCGTTGCGACATCGAGTCACGATCACCAGCCCAATAGATCTGGAAGAACAGGCTCGGATTCGCCTCGATCACTTCCTCGATTGGTTTGCTGCCGAACGAGCTCAGTCCGATCGGAATGCCACGAGCCGCAGCAGCGCGAGCGACGGCGACCTCGCCATCAGGATGCACCGCCTGCACACCAGTCGGCGAAATCGAGATCGTCATCGACGCCGGCTGACCCATGATCGTCGTCGCCATGTCGCGGGTTG
>CAZYLX010000099.1:0-8614 GCA_964648595.1 uncultured Acidimicrobiaceae bacterium | reverse complement strand
TGAGCGTCAGTGCTCGATCTGCCCTCGTTGATCGTTTCCAGGACGGTTCGCTTCCGATCTTGTTGTTGTCGCTCCGGGCGGGCGGAACAGGGCTCAACCTCACAGCGGCCAGCCATGTCGTTCACTACGACCGTTGGTGGAATCCCGCCGTGGAAGATCAGGCGACCGATCGGGCCCACCGAATTGGGCAGACGAAATCGGTCACCGTGCATCGGCTGATCGCCGAGGGCACGGTGGAAGATCGTGTTGCCGAGCTGCTCGAACAGAAGCGATCCCTTGCCGATCGCGTTGTCGGTTCCGGGGACGCCTGGCTGTCTGGCCTCGACGACGACGAACTCCGTTCACTGATCCAGCTCGACTCTGCCGACGACCGCGCCGGCGCGAGGATCGTTCGATGAGCTGGTGGGCCACGGTGTGGTCGTCGGCCATGGGTCTGGCGTTCGCCGAGGCACCCGAGCTCGCGAGCGGCGCCGCCCTGGCACGCCGCTCCACGTTCGCCGCGCCAGAGGTTTCGCCAGGGTCGGTGACGCTGGGCGACCCAGGTGGATGGACCGCACACGTCGGAATGCAACAACTCGACGACGGTCAATGGGAAACGCTCGTCCGGACCATCGCCGCTGACCCGCAGCTCACGGGTGCTGTGATCGTTGGCGATCTGCCAAGCGACCTCCATGGGCGTGCTGTGGCACTGGGCTGTTCGCTTGCGCCCGATCCTCGTGACGTCGCGGCTGATTGCACGTGTGGTGATTGGCACGACCCATGTCGTCATGTCGGTGCGCTGTTGGCGGTGGTTGCCGATCTCATCGCCGACGACCCGTGGCTCTTGACCATGCTTCGTGGGCGAACCCGCGACGAGCTGGTTGAAGCGGTTCGTCGGGTGCGGGCAGCCCAGCGTGGGGTCGAGTTGCCAGAAGCCAGCGACGAGCCCCGCGGGAGCGATCCTGGAATTGCGGCATCGGCAGCATTTCAGGCCACGCCGTCGCTGCTCCCTCCGGCGCTTGCACCCGTCCGTCGGCCCGCTTCGCCGGTGGAATTCCGCCCGCCTCCGGCCGATGCCGGTGTCGGAGTGGCTGACCTCCATCGCCTCGTTGTCGACGCCGCCGAGCGAGCATTCCTCCTACTCAACGGCACCAGCGATGCTGCGGCGCTACTGCTCGATCCGGCGCACGATCTGGCCCGTCTCGCCTCACGCGTGATCGATGACGATCTCCGTCTCGACGAGCTGGCGGCGTCTTCTGGCCAATCCGAAGATGACATCCGTCGCTGCGGTCGAGCCTGGTTGGTCGGAGGACCTGACGGGGTCGACATCGCGTCCGGAACGAATGGTCCTGCTCGAGCTCCGGCAGACCTCTTGGCCGACGGGGCACAGGCCCTTGAACCTCTGACAGGAACGATTCGCGTCAGTGGCCGGACACTGACCGTCGGCGATACTCAGCTTCGTGTCGACATCGCGGGTCGGTGGTGGCGGTTCACCAGCGATGCCCGACTGGGCTGGACCCTCGTTGAGGGCCCGTCGGACAGCCCCTCAGACTTGTACAGCTGACCTCGGTGAGCGTTGCTCAGTCTTCGTCTTCTGGGTCTTTGAACTGGACTGGCTTGCCGCCCTTGAAGTGAGTGACGGTGCCGTCATCGTTCGACTCGAGGTAGCGGTAGCCATTGCGTTGCTGGATTGCCAGCACGCCCAGGGGGATCGAGATCTCGGCATCCCACGTTTCTGGATCGACCTGGATGGCCATCTCGCTCACAGCTTCGTCCCAGATCATCTTCTTCGCCTTGACTCGACCGCTGAGCTCTTCCTCAGTGCGCAGGTAAACCCATCCGCCGCGGCGGAGGTGGTGCGGGAAGATGCGGGCGGGAACGGTTTCCCGGCCAACGACACCAGCCGGATCCTCGAACGGGATCGATACGTCGAGCGCTCCGGAAAACGGGGCGATCGAGTCGTTCGATGAGGCCGGTGTCTTGGTGGTTCGCTTGGTGACCTTGCCCTGAGCTGCAAGCTTCTTCGGCTTGCTGAAGCAGTCGAGGCAAGCAACTTCGATTTCACCGTGCTCGCACAGTTCCATGGTCATATATGTTCTCTCCGAGGGTCGCTGCGTGTGCCGCAACAGCTGAGTCTACTGGTTCGAGCTGAAGACGGCTTGGTCGGCCGCCGTCAGCTCCCAATCTGTAGTCGCGTAATGCGCTCGTCGATCAACTCGACGAGACGGGGCGGACGTTCCGGCATCTCGGCACTTGCGAGCGGAAGTGCGTCTGCGAGTTGTTCGACCGCTCGGTCAACGGCGACCTCGGCTGATGCTCGAGCCAGTCGTGGCCAGCTCGCTGCTTCAGCGATGAGCGCTCCGCGCGTCACCTCGCTCGATTCCCGACAACCACCGATAGACATCGCCAGCCGATGATCGATGTCGAACGTGCCGTCCTCGGTGACGAGTTCTGTGTAGATCTCGGCCGGAAGCAGCGTGTGGACCGGCCCCAGTGTTCCCTGCGGCTGGAGCAACGTGTAGGTGTTCGCATGGGCGTTCGTGTTTCCGGTGCAGAAATGCAGGACCATGTGATCGACGAGCTGACGTACTGCGGCCTGTGGGTCGGAAGCGTACGCGTCGAGTGCAGTCGCGATCTCCGAGAAGCCAGGCCCACCCTGCTCCTCGTAGATGCCATCGTCATCACCCTCGAGAGCAACGCCACACAGCGAGCCGAACGTTTCCAGATGGCGTCTCGCGACGTCGCCCGATTCGCTGGTGACCCGATCGGGTCGTGCGACGACGACAGCCGGGATCTCGAACACTGAAGTGAGGCGTGCGTCGGTGGTGGGGAGACCGGCGTGGCGCGCCACAGTCAGGGCGAAGTACTCGGCGGCAGCTGCGCCCGGTAGGAGCTCATCTTCCAAGCGCAGCATGTGGCTGCTGGGTTCGCCAACCGCTGGCAGGCCCCAGCCGCCGTCGATCGAGACGACAGCGAGTTCGTCGACGAGGTCCTCTGGTGTCAGAAGAGTCGGAACCGGAGACGCTCCCGCGGGAGCTGCGCTGTCGCGAGACGAGAGGGTGATGGCACCTGGCAGGTCGTCGCCACAAATCTCGAGGAAGCGGTAGAGGAGGTGATCGGGGATGTCGAGACGCTCCGCCAGTTCGAGGCGCTTCGGCTCAGCCGGTGCAAGGCTGTCGACCAGGGGCGCCAGCGAGGCTGGTGGGTACCGATCGGTGGAGAACGGGAGGCGGGCCGAAATGACGTCGGTTGCGTCTGCGTCGTAGGCGAACGTGAACTTGTTCGTGCGCGGCTCTGCGAGCGTGCCGACCAACCGACCATCGATGAACACTCGAAGTGAACGCTGCATTGGCTGGTTCTACCGGAGAAACTCTCCGTACCCTTACCGACGTGTATCGAGAGCCGGAGTTTCTTCCGTGGGACGGCCGACGTGTGCCGCTGACATTCGTCGGTGGCTACCTCGGCTCGGGAAAGACAACGCTCATCAACGAGCTGTTGGCGACGACTGATCGACCCATCGCCGTGATGGTGAACGACGTCGGCGAGGTCAACATCGATGCCGCGCTCATCAAGAAACGATCGGGGGAGACCATCGAACTGACAGATGGGTGCGTGTGTTGCAGCCTCATCGACGGCTTTGGCGCAGCGTTCGACCAGATCCGTGCCCGTCCGGAACCGCCTGACCATCTGATCGTCGAGTTGAGCGGTGTCGCTCAGCCGGGGCGGTTGGCCCCGTGGGGCAAGACGGCCGGGTTCCGCCTCGATGGCATTGTTGTCCTCGTCGATGCCGAGCGGTTCGAAGCAGGCCTCGCCGACCCCTATCTCGGCGACACCTTGGAGCATCAGGTCCGGGCTGCTGATCTCCTCGTGCTGACCAAGCTCGACCTCGTCGATGTCGCAACGGCGTTACAGGTTCGCGAGAAGCTGCACGCACTCACGCAACAGACACCGATCATTGATGTCGCAAGCGCTCGTGAGGCTTCGACGTTGCTCGCCCTGGGCGGTCGACGCCCTGGCGGTGTGGTCGATGTCCCAGATGTCACGCTGTTCGACGCCCACACGGTCGACCGCGTGACGTTGCCCCTCGACGTGTCGCGGGCATGGTTGGATCGCCTGATCAGCGAACTCGACGACGAGGTTGTTCGGGCCAAGGGCATTGCCAGGCTCGATGATGGTGAGCTGGCGCTCATTCAAGTCGTTGGCCGGCGGGTGGCCATCACGGCCCTTCCCGCATCAGAGGTCGAGACGCCGACCGATCTTGTTGTCATTCGGTTGCCCGGGGTGACGCGCTGAAACAGCCAGGCCCATGACCTGACTCGCTCGTTCTGTAGACCGTCTCGAGTGTCAGCCCCGCGGCGTGACGCTCAGCACCTCGTTCGGCGAGATCTTCTGAACGGTCGAATCGACTGACACCGAAATGCCGTTCTTGCCCGCCGCCAGAATGGTTCCTCCGACAACCCCAGTCGTGGTGGTGATCATCGTGTACCGACCCGTCAAACGGGAGACATCGGTGAGGTTCTGCATGATGTGTCGCTCCTTCGCTGCCACTCGCCGTTGAGTGATAGCGATCAGAACGGTAGATCATGAGCGAACATGAGGTGATGAGGCCGGGAAGATCAACTCAGTGAGGCGTTCGACTCACTCAGCTCGTCCGATGATGTCGGTCACTGCGATCTCGATCACCACGCGGTCGACCCGTTCCTTCGGTTGCCGGTAGCGTTCGGCGTAGCGACGAACACCCTCAGCCGTGCGTACCGCATCGGTCGTGGCAACGGCCGTTCCATACAGGGTCAGCCATCGCCCGCCATCGACTTGGCACAAAGCGACGATCTGTGAAGCGTCGCGCTCGACGTGTTTGGTCTTCCAGGAACTGGTCCACGTGATGACGCGGGCCAGTTGGTGTGCTTCGTCGTAGGTGAACCCAACCGGAGTGACATGGGGTCGACCATCGGCACGACGAAGAGTCATGGTCGCCAAATGACGCTCGGCAAGGAAGGTGCGGACACCGTCACCGAGCGCCGCCGGTTCGTGGTGGTCAGCCATCGCCTGCCAGCTTCTTGATCTCCTCCGAGACGGCGATGACACCACCCTGGACGTATCGATCGCGGTTCGATTCGATGGACCGCAACTCGTAGTAGTAGTTGACCATCATGCCGACGCTGCGGTCCCAGCCTGTGTCGACCGGATTCGCCCACCAATGGAGCCGCTCGACGCGGGCACCGTTGGACAGATGGAAGTGGGCGACGGGATCGAGAGCGCGCCCCTTGCGCTGTTCTTCGCCCAGGTAGCGGGCAGCGAGAGCGAGGAACGCGTCGGCGTCTGCGGTCTTGGTCGGGCGATCGGGGATCGGTGGGCATTCGGGTTGTTCGACCACCCACGTCCGGAATCCGGGAAGCGGGGACAGCGTCACGAAGTGCTTCAGATTGGGCAATTCGCCGGACAGTTCTTCGACCACACGTTTGATCAGGAAATCGCCGAGCGACACCCCGGCCAAGCCGCTGTGACAATTGGAGATCGAATAGAACACTGCGGTGTCGGTCTCGGTGGCGACGATCCGTTCCGCTTCGTGATCGAGGAGGTCGCGCACGCTGCTCGGGATGCCTCGCTCGAGGGCGACCTCGACGAAGATCAATGGATCATTGGGCATTCCGGGGTGCAGGAATGCATAGCAGCGCCTTCCCGGCCCGAGGCGACCCCGGAGATCGGCCCACGATTCGATTGCGTGCACGGCCTCGTAGTCGATCAGCTTTTCGAGCAAAGCAGCTGGTGTGTTCCATGTGAGACGTTCCAGCCTGAGGAGGCCGACGTCGAACCACCGCTCGAGCATGCGTCGCAGGTCATGGTCGAGCGCCTCCAGCGCTGGGGTCGAGCGGCGGTGATCCAGGAGTTCTTCGCGCAGATCGATGAGGAAGGGGAGCCCGCCGTCGAACGAGATGAATCGTTCGAGGAGCGCCTCGTACTGGGGGCGGGTCGCTCTGCGCAGCGTCCGGATAGCGATTCGTCGCTCCGCCACAGATGCCGCTGCAGCGAGTTCTGCCACAGCGAGGTCGATGCCCAGATCATCATGGCTGTAGTCCTCGGCGAGGATCTCGAAGAAGCGACGCCGCCCCTCGGGGTCGAGCGCGAGGAAACTCATGCCGATTTGTTGGGCCCGTTTGCGGGCAGCAACTTCGCCGCCACGGATGGCCAGGCAGTCGTCGATCGTTCGACGGAGGGAACGATCGTCACTCAGCGATGGGTCGAGCTCGAGTTCGCCAGTCGATCGCCAGTTGCGGACTTGGCGGACCATCCGTTCGATGCGATCAGCAACCATGTCTGCTCCGGTGTGAGGCCAAAGCGCCTCAGCCGGCGGCTGGTGTTCCGGAAAAAGGAACGGGATCGCCCGGGCTGGGAATCATCGGCCGGCTCCAGTGGAGTTCGGGAGACAGACCCTCAGCAATTGCCCGCCAGGCTGTGGGATCCCAGCCGTTGGCTGTCTGGAGCAGTCCATCCGAGCGAACATGCACGAGCGACGGGAGACGCTCGAGGCCGAGGCCGTTGACTGCTGTGCGATCTGGATCGGCGAAGGTGAGGAACTCTTGTTCCCACGGCCCGAGAAATTGGCGGCAGCCCTCGTCGTCGGCCGCAACGAGCCAACAGACTCGAATGTCAGCCGGTTGGTAGTGGCGAAGAACCTTGCCTGCGGTCTCGAGAATCCACGCGCTCTCGTGGGTATACGGGTCGAGCGCAACCATCAATAATGGATACGACGTGAGCCAGTCTCGGAGTGGGTAGCCGTCGCCCCGAACAGAGTCGAGGGTCAGGTCGCTGGGTGCTTCAGCCACGGCGAGCGAGACTAGCGCACTGGCGCGCGGACTCCGAACTCCCTTCGGACCTTCTTGACGAGGTGGACATGGGTAGGGTCGTGAGGTGCATCCGATCGAGCATCTCCGCTATGTCGCACGGGCAACCGGAGCCGACGCCACGTTGTTGACACAAGAGGCAGCGTCGGCCCTCTCGGTGTTCGCTCGCGACCCTCACGCGCTTCTCACGGGAGCGAAGAGTCTGCTGGCAAAACAGGCGGCCATCGGCCCTGTGTGGTGGATGTGTAGTCACTTGCTGCTTGATGCCGACGCTCGGGACGCGACCCGTCGGGTCATCCGAGAGCTCCAGGACGACCCGACTCCGAGATCGCTCGACGATGCGCTCCCGGAGGGATCAACCGTTGTCATCTCCGGCTGGCCCGATCTCACGCTGTATGCGCTCGTCGATCGTCCAGACCTCCACGTGCTCGTGATCGATGTCGATGGTCAGGGCCACAGCGCTGTTCGCCGGCTCGATCGCCACGATGTCGATGCAGAAGCGGTCGACCCGGGTCATCTGGCCGGCGCCGTTGCGGAGGCCGACGTCGCAGTGGTCGAAGCGGGGGCACTCGGTGCAAGCGCGGGGCTGACCGATGTCGGCGGCTTCAGCTTGGCCGCCGTTGCCAAGGCTTCAGCCACCCCCGCCTGGCTGGTCGCCGGCGTCGGACGAGAGCTCCCCGAGCCATATTGGCAGGAGATTGTCCAGCGAGTGGCCGAGCCGGACCTCCCGGCCTATTGCGAGTCGTTCGAAATCGTGAGTCGTTCGATGTTCGGCCGAACGTTCGGCCCCGGTCTCGACTGTCCGACGCTGCCGGAACTTCTTCGCTCAGTTCGCTGAGGTCTACGCTCTGGCCATGTCAGCCCAGATCTCCACACCGTTCTACAACGAGGACCACCAGGCCTTCCGGGCCGTCGTTCGACAGTTCACCGAGAAGCAGATCACGCCGAACGTTCACGAGTGGGATCTTGCCGGTGAGGTGCCTCGCGAGCTCTACAACAAAGCGGGGGCCATCGACTTCTTCGGCGACGGCTTCGAGGCGGAATACGGAGGACACGGCCAGCGCGATGCCTTGATGCGGCTCGTCCTCATGCAAGAGGTGTCCCGTTCGGGTTCCGGTGGTGTGGTTGCGGCGCTCCTGTCGAACTACATCGGTTTGCCGCCCGTCCAGAAGTTCGGATCCGAGGAGACCAAGGCGAAGGTGATCACGCCGTGCATGTCTGGTGAAGCGATTGCCGCATTGGCGATCACCGAACCATCGGGTGGGTCCGACGTCGCCCGGATCAAGACCACCGCTCGGCTCGAGGGTGACCACTACGTGGTCAACGGATCGAAGACCTTCATCACCTCGGGCATGAGGGCCGACTTCTTCACCGCCGCAGTGCGGACCGGTGGCGAGGGCCCGGCCGGGATCTCGATGATGGTGATCGAGGGAGACGCCCCGGGCCTCGAGCGAACCAAACTCGACAAGATGGGCTGGCTCGCATCGGACACCGCCACTCTGTACTTCGATGATGTGAGGGTTCCCGTCGAGAACCTACTCGGCGAAGAAGGTGCCGGTTTCTCGATGATCGTCAACAACTTCAACCCAGAGCGGATCGACCTCGCGGCTCAGTCTGTGGCCTTTGCCAGGGTGTGTTACGAAGAAGCGCTCGCGTGGGCCAAAGAGCGCGAGACATTTGGTAGGCGGCTCGCTGACCACCAGGTGATCCGACACAAGCTGGTCGAGATGGATCGGCGCATCAACGCGTGCCAGGCGTGGATCGAGCTACTGGCGTGGCGCCTCAACCAGGGT
>CAZYLX010000098.1:0-8617 GCA_964648595.1 uncultured Acidimicrobiaceae bacterium | reverse complement strand
GCATTCGCCTGCATCACTCGTTCGGCGGTCTCGATCGCTGATGGGCTCATGTCGACGCTGGTCACGCGACGCGCCCCGCCGACAGCAGCTGCCGCCGAGAACCCGCCGGTACAGCTGAAGAGGTCGAGCACGTCGTGACCGCCTGAACGCTCTCGCACCCGTTGCCGGTTGTCTCGCTGGTCCAGAAAGAATCCCGTCTTCTGGCCACGGCGAGGATGAGCGAGGAAGCGAAGGCCGTGCTCGGCGAACCAGACATCGTCGGGGGCGGCCGAG
The DNA here is from genome assembly GCA_964648595.1 of uncultured Acidimicrobiaceae bacterium. Lineage (GTDB taxonomy): Bacteria > Actinomycetota > Acidimicrobiia > Acidimicrobiales > SZUA-35 > SZUA-35. Next base: position 8,344 of record CAZYLX010000098.1, on the reverse strand, counting down.
CCGACTCCGGTTGTGTCGAACACGACGGTGCCGTCGGGCAAACCGGGGACATCGAGGCTTCGCGCCGTTCGAATCACGACCATCTCAGCTCCCGTGGCCGTCACGAGCTCCTCGAGCACGACCTCGAGGTGGGGTAGCCACGCCTCGGAATAGATCTTGACGACGATCGTGTCGGCGTAGCGGTCAGCGACGAGGCCGGGGAATCCGTCGTTTTCGCCGTTCAGTATCCGATACCCCGTAGTCGCAGAATCGTCGATCAACGGAGTTCGCAAGACGAGTGCGGCCTCGATGCGCGTGCGCCACCAGGCACGGTCGATCGTTGCCGGCGAACCGCGGTGCAGCACCTTGATTCGAATCGGCGACGATGGATCGAACAATCCGATCGCGTTGAACCGGCGTCGGTCATCGAAGATCACCGCCAGGTCGCCGGCAACACCGGGATGACTGACCGAGACGATGCTTTCGTCGTAGATCCAGGGGTGGCCCGCTCGCACGTGACGAAGGGCGTCCTTCGTCACGCGAATCGCCATTCGCCGATCGCCGATCGATGGCAGATCGGGAAGGTCGAAAGCGGCGGGCGGATCGGCAGCGGACACGACCTGCACGTTAGGTGACGCTGGAAGCGCCGCCATGCGCCGTTCGGGCACTCCATGACGGCAGACTGTTCGCTGCGCCGCAAGACGCGCCCACGGCAGTCAATGGGGACCGCTACTGACACCTCGACCGGGAGACACCCGAATGCGCCGTACCAAGATCGTTGCCACGATCGGACCTGCCTCCGATTCACCGGAAACGCTCAAGAAGATGATCCAGACCGGCATGGACGTTGCCCGAATCGGGCTCGCCCACGGCAGCATCGACGAGCATCTCGAGAAATTCCGTCGCATCCGCAAGGTTGCCGCCGATCTGGAGGCCGAAGTTGGCATCCTGGCCGACCTCCCCGGGCCCAAGGTTCGTTGCGCCCCCTTCCCCGAGGGCGGTGCCGTCCTGGTCGACGGAACCCCCATCCGCTTCACAACCGGCGAGAAGGTCAGCACCGCCGAGGTCATCTCCGCCGACTACGAGGGTCTCGTCGCCGACATAGACATCGGCGATCAGCTCGCTCTCGGCGACGGCAACATCGTGTTCTCGGTAAGAGACAAGAACGCCACCGAACTGCACGCCATCGTGATCCGCGGCGGCCTCGCGCAGGGTCGCCCCGGCCTTCAGGTGCCATCTGATCGTCTCCGGATCTCCACCCCGACCCCCGAGGATTTCGTACTGGCAGACGCCTTCATCGAGGCCGGTGTCGACATGCTCGCTATTTCGTTCGTGAGAAGCGCTCACGACGTTCGCAGCCTCGGTGTCGAGGCCGCCCCCCGCGGCCCGCTCGTCATCGCCAAGATCGAGACGAAGGCGGCGGTCGAGAACCTCGAAGGAATCATCGAGGCCTCCGGCGCCGTGATGGTCGCTCGTGGCGATCTGGGCATCGACTATCCCCTGTCCGAGCTGCCCCACTTGCAGAAGCACATCATTCGTCGTTGTGTGGCGCTGGGTCGCCCTGTGATCACGGCAACGCAGATGCTCGAGAGCATGGTCTACGCCCCCGCGCCAACGCGAGCAGAGGCATCCGACGTTGCCAACGCTGTCTTCGATGGTTCGAGCGCCGTCATGCTCTCGGGCGAGACCGCCATCGGCGTCGACCCGGTGAACGCAGTGCACACGATGTGCGAGATCGCACTGCGTGCCGACGAGAGCTTCAACCACGAAGATTGGGCCGACGGCATCAGCGCCATCCGTGAGGGCGATGTGAAGGCCGACTTCGGATCGATCACCACCGACTCCCTGACGCTCGCCGCCTGCAACATCGCCGAGCAAGTCGGAGCCGAAGCGATCCTCTGCCTGTCAAAGACTGGCTACACGGTTCGGTCGGTCAACAGGTTTCGACCGCCGACTCGTATCTTGAGCTTCTCGCCCGATCCGCGGGCTACTCGCCAGCTGTCGTTGAGTTGGGGAACAGAGGCAGTGCTGACCGAGGTCCGCTCCGATCCGTGGGAGCTGATCAGCGACGCCGTCGAGCTCGCCTCGTCGCACTTCGGTCTGGAGACCGGCGACAAGGTCATTGTGATCTCTGGCCAGTCCAACCGGACCCGGGCAACGGACACGCTGCGAGTGATGCGCATTCCCTGACGCGTTGAGCGGCTGGATCACGAACTCGCTCGAGCCCGGAAGGTACGGTCTGGAACGTGTCGAACGAACCAAATGAAACCTCCCTTGCCTCGGTCCAAGCACTGCTCGGTGATCTGCGTTATGTCATCGACGAGGCGGACCCCGCTGAGTGGCCGAAGCTCGCGGGTGAGGTTCTGGGGCATCACAGCCCTCCGATCGAGGAGGTCCTCCTCTCACCAGAGAGCCGCAACCTTCAGAGATGGTGCCGCACGATGCTTGAAGCAATGGTCGACGCCGACGAAGAAGGGGTCCGGGCCGCAGCGCTGAAGGTGAAGCAATTCAGCTGACCAAACCGGTAGCGGCAGAGCCCGGCAGCTTTGACACTCGGTGACTTCTTGTACCATGCGCCCGCTGCAGATCGCGCAGACCTCGAAGGAGTCGAACTCGGTGAGAATAATGATCGCCCGCATCATCGTCCTGTCCCTGGCCTTCCTCATCGTCGATGCCTTGATGGACACGGTCATCGTCAGCGGAGGTTTCTTCGGCGTCATCGGCCTGTCGATCGTCTACGGACTGGTGTCCGGGATCATTGGAAGCGTGCTGCGGCTCTTCACCTTTCCTTTGGTCTTGCTCACACTCGGCCTCTTCGAGTTCGTCATCAACGCCGTCCTACTTCTGCTGACCGATTGGCTCACGGGTGATTGGCTCGTGATCGACGGATTCTTCTCGGCCTTGGGTGCGGCGGTCATCCTCACGGTGGCGTCGGCGGGCCTCGGCTTGCTGATCAGCTTCGTTACCCCGTCGACTCGCGGCTGACCCACCACTCGTGCCCACTGCCGTGCTGGACTGTCACAAACAACGAATCGATCACGAGGCACGCTGATGCTCACAAAACTCCGATCCCTTGTTCGCCGGGATGGATTGAAAGACGACGCAGTCGCCGGTGTCGTTCTCGGCGGCCAGAGCGTTCCCGACGGCCTCGCCGGCGGCCTGTTGGCCGGCGTCAACCCGGTATACGGCCTCTACGCGTACATGTTCGGCATGTTCGGCGCCGCGTTCGTGACCAGCTCACAGTTCATGACCGTGCAGGCGACCGGAGCGATGGCCGCGGTGGTGGCCGATATCCCCCAGGTACGTGAGGGAGACACGCCAGAGCGCGTGTTGTTCACACTCGCAGTCCTGACCGGCGTCATCATGATCGGCGCCGGCTTTTTCAAGCTCGGCACCGTCCTCCGATTCGTGTCCAACGCGGTCATGGTCGGTTTCATCAGCGGTGTCGGCATCAACATCGTCCTCGGCCAACTCAACGACTTCACCGGCTACGAGGCAACGGGCTCGGGGAGGCTGGCCAGGACCCTCGACCTACTTCTGCACCCTCTGAGTATCGATCTGTCAACGATCAGCGTCGGCATCCTCACCATCGTCCTGATCCTGGCCCTGGAAAGAACAAGGCTCGGCGCGCTGAGCCTTGTGGTGGCCGTCGTCGTCGGTACAGCAGTCGTCCCGATCTTCGGGATGGACGTCGCCCAGCTCAAAGACATCGTCGAGATCCCCGGCGGCCTTCCAGCGCCCGTCCTGCCTCTCTGGCGAGAAATCCCCTTCCTCCTGATCCCCGCGGCATCACTGGCCTTCGTCGGTCTGGTCCAGGGGGCGGGGATCACCGCAAATTTCCCCAATCCGGACGGGACCTACCCCAAAGCGTCACGCGACTTCATCGGCCAAGGTGTCGGAAACCTTGTCTCCGGAACATTCCAAGGAATGCCCGTCGGCGGCTCGATGTCCGCTACCTCCATTGTCACCACCGCCGGAGCACAGAGTCGAGTAGCCCAGATGATCGCCGGCGTCGTCATGGCCGTGGTCGTCATCGCCTTCGGCGGTCTCGTCGGCGAAATCGCGATGCCGGCGCTTGCTGGTCTCCTGATGGTGGTGGGATTCCGCACGGTCAAGCCCGACGACATCGTCGCTGTCTGGAAGACTGGGCAAGTCCAGGCCGCAACCATGACGGTCACCCTCCTCCTGACCATCGTGATCCCACTCCAGTTCGCTGTCCTGGTCGGCGTCGGCATTTCCACTCTGCTGTTCGTGATCGTACGCTCGAGCGACTTGGTCGTGAAACAGATCGTCATCGTCGGGGACCGCTGGCGGGAACAAGACCCACCGGCCACCGTTCCCCCGAACGAGGTGCTGCTCATTCAGCCATACGGCAGCCTGTTCTTTGCATCGGCATCGACGTTCGAGAAGCTGCTTCCCGCCGTGTCCTCCGAAACACAGAACTCGGTCGTCATCATCCGATTCCGTGGCCGTACCGACCTCGGCTCCACACTCACCGAAACCCTCGCCCGCTACGCAGAAGCGCTTCAGGCCGCCGACAGCAAGATGATGATCGTGAGCGACAGCAAGCGGGTGCTCGGCCAGCTCGCAGCCACTGGTGTCACACCGGTCATCGGCGAGCACAACATCTACCGGTCTGACGAATGGGTCGGGGCCACTGCGCGGCGGGCCAACGGTGACGCCCAGGACTGGATCAGCGCCACCAAGGAGCCCTGAGCACCACCTCGATCACAGCGGCTGGGGGGTGATTCTCTCAGACGTGAAGAGGAGTCGCGGTGTCAGGACTCGGACTCGGCGTCGATAGGCCGTGCACGGCCGTAGATCGTGACCAGCCGGGCGACGAGGGTGGCAAGGAAGATTTGGCCGATCATCGCCTCCACGGTGGTGATGCGCCGCGTGAATTCGTCGATCGGGGAAACATCGCCGAATCCGAGCGTCGTGAGGACCACGAACGAGTAGTAGGCCGGCAAACCACTCTCGGGAGGATCCAGTACCGGTCCACCCACGAAGCCCCCGATCGCAAGGTAGAGCCACGCAAAGATGAGGCCGATCAGGAAATAGCCGGAAATCGCACCGACCAACGTCGACAATCGGACCTCACGGTGCGCAAGTACCCGGGTCAGCACGACACCAAGTCCAGCGCTGAGTACGACTACCTGGCACAGGGCGCCGATCCCGGCCTCCGGTGTCACGACGGGGAAGCTGCCGATCATGGTCAGGCCCGTCAACCCCACCAAGACGAGGATGGCAGTGCGCCTGGGCTCAACCCGGAAGCCCGCGGCACCAATGGCTGCCAGCACTGCCGCCAGGTTCAGCATCCCTCCGACCACGCGAGTCCATCCTTCGTTGCTCACGCCGGTCAGGAGGTAGGCAGCGACGAGCAGAGCAAGCAGCAGACCGAATCGGTCGTTCTGCCGGGTCATCCACTGGGCCGCCCCGCTTTCACCACTGCCCGGGGTCGATGGTCGCTCCACGGTCGGCAACTTCAGATCGCCGGTTCGGCTTGGGTGTCCACGACCGCCGAGGGAAGCAGTTCGATCCACAGAGGCCGATGATCGCTCGCCGCACTTCCATGGATGACCCCTGCTGCCACGGGGGACAGCCCCCGAGCGAACACGTGATCCAGCGTGAACTCCTGCCCGCCACGACGCAGCGACGGACCGGCGCCGCCGCTGACCCGGACAGCGCCGATGGCCGCCAATCGCGAGGTTACGAGTGCGACGCCTCGGGATGTCAGGGTGTTGAAATCACCACCGATGATCAGACGGTCGCCCGATGATCCGGCTGTTTGCCGAGAGATCTCTTCGAACTGCCGACGTCGTTTCGATGAGCTGAGCGAAGGGACCTCGGTGTGCACACTGCCGACGCGGACGCGGGTCCCACCAATGTCGGCGCTCGTCGTCACCAGCACTCGCTCTTGACCCCGGAAGGCGGCCTGGTGGGGCAACCGAAATACGTCGGGAGCGCTCAGGGGCCACCTTGACAGTACGGCGTTACCGAAGTCTCGTCCCGACTGGGCGTGGGGGCCGGGCGCTCCATAGACGTAGTCGAGCTCGAGCGCCTCGGCCATTCGCGATGTTCCGGCCTCGTCCATTTCCTGAAGGAGCACGACATCGGCATCCTGCAACTCGACGGTGTCGCGAAGCAGCTCGGTTGCCGCCTCGATTTCCACCCCGAACTGAATGTTCCACGACACGACTTTGATCGAAGTCGTCGGTGTCGGCGACGAGCGACGATAGTGGCCGGCGCCGACGATGAGGCTCAAATCAGGGTTCATCGGGCAGCCGAACTGGCATACGGGCGAAAACCACAACTGTCGCCACGGCAATGCCGAGGCGACAGTCGCATTGCATCACCACAAGGGATGACGATACGTAATCAGCTGCCGAGGGCCTTGGCCTTGGCCTTGGCGTACTCTTCGTCGGTCAACTTGCCCGACGAATGCAGGTCGGCAAGTGAGGCCAACTGGTCAGCTGAACTGCTACCGCCTGCGGTGGTCCGGATGTATTCCTGGACAGCAGCCTCTTGGTTCTGAGCGTCCTTCATGTGACGACCAGCCATGTCGTCGCCACGAGCGATGAGGTAGACAAAGATACCGAGGAACGGAATGAAGATGATGAAGATCGACCACATCGCCTTGGACGCACCACTCAAATCGTCGCTTCGCATGATGTCGCCGAAGATGTTGAAGATCAGCATGATCCACAGGAAGAACAGGAAGAACCAGAAAATCGACCAGAGCACTTCGCCAGTTCCGAACTCAGCAGCTAACAGCACAGCACAACCTCACAAAGAAATCGGCCCGGGGGTTCCGAGCGCTCTACAGAATGCCCGGGGGTTCGGCCGAAGTCAACGATCGGGCAAACAACCCCGCCGGCAAGACATGAGGTGCGATCTGCTAACGTCCGATTGTCCCGCCGTGAGCGTCGTGCGAAGGCCGGAGTGGAGGATCTGATGGACAGCGAACTCGTGTTGCTGCACTTTGATGACGTCGAGTCGGCCGAGACCACGATGTCAGTGGTGCGAACCCTTCAAGCCGAGGGCTTCCTCGAACTGGATGACGCGGCCATCATCACACGGTCGGCAGCAGGGACCGTCGAGGCCACGCCCGCTGCGCTCCACGAGGCACCGAAGAAGGCAACGGTCGGAGCCGTCATCGGCCTCGTGGCCGGCAGCCTGGTAGGTCTGCCCATGCTGGGGGCCATCGCCGCCGGCAGCGTCGGCGGCGTGTCGGAGGCCAAGCAATCGGCCGAACGGCTCGATGCAGTGCTGAATGCCGTCTCCGGTCGAATCGAAGCAGGAGCAACGGTCCTGGCCCTCGCCGTCGCCTCGATTCCCGACCCCGAGACCGTGATCGACCGACTCTCGATCCATCGTGACGAGATGACCAGGGTGGACATTCCCGCCGACCTGCGCGACGAGATCGAGCGCTCGGCGGCAGACCAATCCTGACAGTGAACCTCAGGCCTGGATCTCGACCGGTGTCCCCAGCGGAACCATCGACGCCATCGTCTCGATCACGCCGTTGTCAACTCGAACACACCCGAAGCTGACGTTCGTACCGATCGCCGATGGTTTGTCGGTCCCATGAATCCCAATGACTCCTTCACCGCCGGCGAACGAGGACAAGACCTCGCTGAATCCGGAAAGTCCGAACGCAAACGGCCCATAGGGACCGTTCGGTGACGACGGCTGCAGTAACTCGGTGATGAAGAACCGGCCATAGGGCGTCGGCGTGTCGCCATTGCCGACAGCGATGGGTGTCGACAAGACTGGCTCATCGTCGCGGTAGAGCACGAGCTCGAAGTCCGAGGTGTCGATCGCAAGCCGGAAAGGGTTCGCCGAGAGTTCCACATCGGCCGAACGGATCCAACCGGTCGATCCATTCGGTCGGATCGGAAGCCGCACTTCCAGCCATTCCGGCAGTGGAGTGACCTCGGTGGTCATCACCTCGAACACCCGTGCGCCACCACGATCGGTGGGGTGAGAAAGCGTGACCACCTCATCGGCATCGTCATCGGGCGTGACCCGAGCTGTCACCGAAGAGACAACAGCCCGGGCAACAATCGTCCCGCTCGGAGATGCGGCATCTTTTCCATCACCCTGCCGGAACTCGACGGTCAGTTCTGGAGCCTCGTCCGCTGTTTCCGCCTCGACTGAGTCGATGGTAGGGAGAGTTGACGAATCCTCAGATGGTGCCTCGGCGGGAGGCGCCACGGTCACATCGCCGGGCCCGGTACTACATGCGGACCCGACGAGTGACAAGACGACCAAGAGGCCGGCCAGGCGACGACCCATATCAGCCGGTGAAGTCAGGCTCTTCGGGGGTCGGCGGCTCGGGCTCGGTCGTCGGGATGACTGCTGT
>CAZYLX010000097.1:0-8758 GCA_964648595.1 uncultured Acidimicrobiaceae bacterium | reverse complement strand
AGCCTCGAGTGTGAAGGGCTACTGGGTCGGGTGACCTGTCGTGGCGAGTTGCTGACTCACCTCGACAAGCCACTCTCCACCGTCGCCGTTGACTCCATGCCGTGCGAGTTCGGCCGCGGTCGGCCGTTGCCTGAGTTCGCAACGGGTCCGGTGCCCGTGACGTGCACGACCATCGGCCCTCCGGCCGAGCCAGTGGAGCTGACGTTCAAGGGGGAGGTCCGCGAGCTACAGGTCCTCGACATGAACCCGCCGCCGATTCCTGTCCCGATGGAGAGCCGCATCATCCCATCAGATGCGGTGAGCACTGGCGGGCAAGACGGATCCAACATGCCGAATCGAACGGTGTGGATCGGTGCGTTGCTGATTGTTGCTGCGGTGTCGCTGGCGCTCGTTGAACGCCACCGCAGAGCGGCGGCTGTTCAGTAAGCGGTACCGCTCAGTAGGAGAGCGCTGCTCGTCGAGCGATGGCCTCGATGGCGCCGTTGATCTGGGGCAGCAGTGGACCCGGCAGATCGTGGCCCATTGCATCGAGCACAACGAGATCAGCCTTCGGGACTGCAGCAGCTGTCGCGTGCCCTCCGCTGACCTGGATCAGGGTGTCCTTGTCGCCGTGAATCACGAGGAACGGAACGTCCACGAATGTCAGGCGCTCGGCGCGGTTTCCGGAGGCGCCGATGGCTGCCAGCTGGAAGGCAGCTCCGACTGGGTGGAAGCTGCGTTCGTGGGTCATTCTGGCCCGCTCTTCCGCCTGCTCAGGGTCGAAGAGAGGTCCGGCGATCACGCGCCCGGCCTCCACGTTCTGGGAGATGATCGCTTCAAGGCCTTCCGGGGGCGACATCAGGAATGCGCCCATTGCTTCGGGGGTCGCCTGGCCGACCTCGGGGTCGCCCGTGGTCGACATGATCGAGGTGACAGACCGCAATCGACTGCCGTGTTCGATCGCCATGGTTTGAACGATCATTCCGCCCATGGACGCACCGACGATGTGAGCGGTATCGATTCCGAGGTGATCGAGCAGCCCGATGGCATCGGCGGCCATGTCGGACAGCGTGTACGGCACCTCGTGGGCCCCGATGGTCTCGCCTGCGGTGCTGCGAGCCAGGAGGCTCATGACGTCGGGCGGCGGGCCCTCGCTCTTCGATGAAAGGCCAGCGTCCCGGTTGTCGAAGATCACAACGTGGAATCCGCGGTCGACGAGGTCATCGATCATCTCGTCGGGCCAGGCGATCATCTGTGCCGTGTAGCCCATCACCAGCAGTACCGCCTCGTTGGCTGCATCGCCGAAGGTGTCGTAGCAGAGCTCGATGTTGTTCGCTGTGGCCATAGGCATTCGAGCATCCTGCCACAGGTTCAGTCGGAACGACGTAGCGGTCTGCCCGATCCTGCGACGCTGATCGTGACGTCAACGAAAAACTCCCGACCATCGATCAACACGACGTTGTCGGCTCGATCCGTCGCCAACGCGATGTCGATCGCTCCGGCCCGTTCAGCGAGCTCGCTGACCTCGGTCTCGAGACGCTCTCGGACATGAGCGACTGCGTCGTCGAGCTCGGCGAACGAGGCCCCATCAGTCACGAACATGCCGTTCTTCTTCTGTGTGATCGTTGCCTGGCGCTTCACACAGATCTTGCCGACAATGGCGCCGACCGCATTCGCAACGCCTGCATGTTCGGACAGTGCGATGTCGGTGCCAAGGCGTTCCGCAACACGCGGGTAGTAGGTGGGCGCCGATGCGCCGAGTCCGATCAGCGTCGTGTTGAGCCGAACGTCGATGGCGACCTGGCCTCGGTGTCGGTTGATGCCGGCCCGTGCGAGCGGGTGGTTCTCGGTGTCGAGGTCGAACCCATCGTGGTGGAGGGCGACACCGAGAATGGCGTGCACGGTCCTTCGGTGCAGCTCGTCAACAACTTGTGTTGCCAATTCAACTGCGCCGCTAGCGAGCGTTGTCCCTCGCCGGTCTTGTGTTCTGGCCAAGAGCAATGCTGCGCTCTGCGCAGCCTTGGTGTCGAAGCGATGGTGGAGGTCGAGCACGTGGGCTGCGTCGGTCGGGGTGAAACCCGAGCGGGCGACAGCACCGGCCCGCACCAACGCGTCGAGCGCGATCTCGTGACGCTTGGTCGGGACGAGCTCTCGGATCGCAACGGGGCCGTCGGCCAACCCGTCGATCACGAACCGTTCGGGATCGCTCAGCTCCGAGTGAGCGGCAACGGCCTGTCGCATGGTGGCGAACGTGCCGGCCAGCCACGGCGTTGGGGTCGATCGAAGCTGTTGCTCGAGCGCCGGTATGACCCGCTCGGGATGGAGGGCAGCGAGCAAGGACACAGGAACGACACGCCTCGGGCCGAGCCGGACGGTTGTCGTTCGTCCGGTGTCGTCGATGGTCACCTCGCTGTCGCCGCCGAGCCCGACTGTGTGGATGTCGACCGCCTCGACCATCGTTTCGTGTCCTCCAATCGTCGCACCGCTCGGGTTGATGCGAACCTGCCCGCCGGTCATGACGGCAACATCGGTGGTTGTGCCGCCAATGTCGGACATGATCGCATCGAGGCCGTCCGTGGCGGCGGCCCCGACGAGGTGGTTTGCCCCGATGACCGATGCGGCTGGGCCGGAGAGAATCGTTTCGATCGGGCGCTCCGCGGCGAGCATTGCGGAGATCAATGTTCCGTCCCCACGAACCACCATGAGCGGCGCGTCGATGGAGTGGCGACCCATCGAATCTCTCGTCGCCGCCACGAGATCTTCGATCAAGCCGATCAGTCGGGCATTCAGCACGGCGGTGACCGCTCTCTTTGGCCCGTTGAGCTTCGCCGAGAGCTCATGGCTACAGGTCACCCCGACCTCGAAGCGAGTGCGGAGATGGGCGCGGACTGCCTGTTCGTGACTGGCGTTGCGGACTGCGAACTGGCCGGCAATGGCGAAGGCCGTGAATTGATCAATGGGGAGCGCATCGAGCTGCCGGTCGAGCTCGTCGAGGTCGAGCGTCACCAACTCGTCGCCGTGACTGTTGTGGCCGCCGGCGATGCTCAGCGTCGGCCCTCCTCTGAGTGCGTCGCTGAGGCCTCCACGGCCAAGGTCGGCAGGCTCGAAGCCCATCGTGATCAAGCAGACCTTGCCTCCATGTCCCTCGACGATGGCGTTGGTGGCGAGCGTGGTCGAGATTGAGACAAGGCCGATGGTCGATGGGTCGATGGGTCCTTGATCAGTGGTCTCATTCGCCGAGATGACAGCGGCGATCGCCTCGTCGATCCCGATGGTGAGGTCATGATGGGTCGTGAGGGCCTTTGCTGAGGCAAGCACGTCTGGCACCGGCTCGTCGCTCACGACCACGGCATCGGTGTACGTGCCTCCGGTATCGATTCCGAGGAGGACGAGGTCGCTCATCCTCGGAGGCTAGAGCGCTCCGATTGGGGTCTCACCCTCGCGCCGCGCCGGTGAGGATCAGGCGGTCGGTCTGTCATGGCATGATCGTTCCAATGATCCCCAGCGAGCTCGAAACCGAACGGCTTCGGCTTCGGCGTTGGAAGGCCTCTGATCGCGCCCCGTTCGCAACGATGAACGCTGATCCGAAAGTCATGGAGTTCTTCCCGGCTGTTCTGTCCGCGGGCGAGAGCGGCTCCTTCATCGAACGCATCGAGCAACACTTCGCGGCTCACAACTTCGGGCTGTGGGCCGTTGAGTCGCTCGAATTCGAAGAGTTCGTTGGCTTCGTCGGGCTCTGGCCAGCTTCGTTCGACGCCCACTTCACCCCCGCGGTCGAGGTCGGGTGGCGGCTCGACCATCGATTCTGGGGTCGCGGGTACGCGCCGGAAGCTGCCAAACGTGTGTTGGCGGACGGCTTCGACCGACTGGCGTTCCCTGAGATCGTGTCGTTCACCGCAACGATCAACATTCGCTCGCGTCGGGTGATGGAGAAACTCGGGATGCGTCACGACCAGAGCGACGACTTCGATCACCCATCGGTCGAGTTTTCCAGCCCGCTCCGGCGGCACGTCCTCTACCGACTCGCACCTCACCGGTGAGGTCACCGACTCACTTGCCCGAGCGTGGCTAGCGGCCTTCTGCGGATCGCCGGAGCCGGACTACCGTGTCGGCCGATGATCGATCTTCGTAGTGACACCCTGACAAAGCCGACTGACGCCATGCGTGCAGACATGGCAGCAGCAGACGTCGGCGACGATGTCTACGGCGAGGATCCAACGGTCAACGCCCTCGAGTCTCACGTCGCCGAACTCCTCGGCATGGAAGCCGGCATGTTCGTCGCGACGGGAACGCAGTCCAATCTGTGCGCCATCCTCGCCCATTGCCAGAGGGGCGATGAATATCTCGTCGGTCAGTCTGCTCACACCTACCGCTACGAAGCGGGTGGAGCAGCGGTGCTTGGCGGAATCCAACCGCAACCGATCGAGATGGGACCCGACGGAACCATCGCTCTGGCCGACATCGAGCGCTACATCAAGCCGAAGCCGAACATGAACCACTTCGCAAACTCGAAGCTGCTCTGCCTCGAGAACACGAAGGACGGAGCGGTCCTCCCCGCCGAGTACGTCAGCGACGCTCAAAATCTGGGGCGCGACCACGGTCTGTCACTCCACCTCGATGGCGCCCGCCTGTGGAACGCAGCCATCGGCAGCGGTGTCGCTCCGGCCGCCATCGCCGCCGGTTTCGACACGATTTCGGTCTGTCTCTCCAAAGGCTTGGGCGCGCCGGTCGGTTCCGTGCTGGTCGGCCGCGCCGACCTGGTTGCCGAGGCTCGTCGGTGGCGAAAGATGCTGGGGGGCGGCATGCGGCAGGCCGGTGTGCTCGCTGCTGCCGGGCGCCACGCCGTTGATCATCACCTCGCTCGGTTGGCTGACGATCATGCCAACGCGGCGAAGCTCGCCGCCGGCTTGGCGACGTTGGACGGCCTGCAGGTCACAGGGCAGAACACGAACATGGTGTTCGTTGAACGAACCACTGCTGATGAAGAGGCGTCGGGCCTTGGAGAAGGTGATGCGTTCAGCTCCGCCCTCGAGGCGCAGGGTGTGCGAACTCCTGGCGGCACAACGATGCGGCTCGTCTGTCACCTCGATGTCACATCCGCCGACATCGACACCGTGATCAAGGCGTTCGGCGAGGCCCTCACGGCCTGATCCCCCATCACCCGGGGGCAACCCGGGGGTCTTCCCCGATGAGATGCGACCGCCAGGAATACACGATGGCAGCACGTGGGAAACCGAGGCCGTTCGGTCTGGTTCTCGCTCTGTACGTTCTGCCTGAGACCTGACATCATGTCGCTGGCAGCCAGGTTGGAGGGACCAAGGGATGCAGCTCGCTAGATCGCTTTTCGGAGGGGTGAAGTCACGTTCGGCGGCCGTTGGTGCCGTCGCTGCGGCTGTACTCCTCGTTGCCGCAGTACTCATTGCTCAATCAGCACCGCGCTCGGAGCTCGACGTTCACCTGTCCGACGGCGCTGTGTGGCTCCCGTCAACGGCGATTGGTGGGATCTCGCTCCTCGACGGTGGTTCGGGAACCATTGCTGCCTCGCTTGGAGTCGCCGATCCCGGCGATGACTTCTCGGTTGAGCAGTACGGCTCGGACGCGGTGATCGTCAACCGCACCGATGGCACCATTGCCCGCCTCGACGGCTCGAGCTGGACGATCGCCACAGGACGAGTCCAATTCGGTGTGCCCGGTCAGCCGCTCGACGTCGTGACCGGAGAAACCGGCGGGGGGATGATGACCCCAGGGCAAGCCACCACGTTGGAGATGCAGCAGCTGGCCGCCCGCACGCCGATTCCCGTTGCCGCTCCGTTTGCCGACGGCATCGTTGCTGACAACGGTGCCCTCCTTTACGCGAGCAGTGATCCCGAGCTCCCGGTTCAGAGATTCGAATTGTCCGGTGGTGACGCTTCGCCCGTTGCTGATCTCGACGGGCCAACAGCTTTGATCGACCTCGGTCGTTCGGTCGGCGGCGTCGATCTCGATGATCGCAAGGTCTGGCTCGACGGTGAAGGAGTGGTCTGTGACCGCCTCGAGTTCCCGGACGGAGCAACACTGAATGCGTCCGGCGGTGATGAGCATCTGATCGTTGTCAGCGATCAGGGAGGCGCTTTCGTTTGGAGCCCCTTGCAGTCCGGATGTCCTGGTGCCGACGACTTCATCAATCTTGGCCCTGGTACCTACGGCGAACCGGCGCTGACCGATGGTTGGGCAGTGGTTCCCGAGACCTCGACTGGCTCTGTGCTGGTCATCGACCTCGATGCGATGTCGGTCACGAATCGTCAGGAGCTCGATGGTGTCGCGGCCGGTACGGAGATCTCGCTCATCGCTGAGGACGGAGCGATCTGGTACAACGACCCCACATCCGCTCAGGCTGGGTTGATCCGTCGCGACGGAACGATCGTGCCGATCGTCAAGTACGAAGACGGGGCGACCGGGTTCACGTCCGCCCCTGTCGACGATGCGGCTGACGATGCCGACGACGTTTCGGTGGCTGGTGCGCAGCAGGAACAGCTCGGAGAACAGGCGCCGGAGGCCGAAACTGTCGCCGGCCCGGAGATCACCAGCACCACGGTCGCCGGTGGCGCCGATGAGGGCGACGATCAAGGGGACGCACCAGCAGGCACGACGAGCACCACACAGCCCGGCGGTCCTGACACTGACGATGACTCCACCACGGTGACCACCGAGACGACTGATCCCGGCGACGACGGTGACCCAGGTGACGGTGACCAGGGTGACGGTGACCCAGGTGACGGTGACCCGGGTGACGAAGGGTCCACAACGACGTCGACCACCCAGCCAGACACAGATCCCATCATCAAGATCACCATGGGCGTGTCTGCCTTTTCGGTGACCGCGGGTGACACGATCAACTTCACTGCGATTACGCAACACGGCAGCCCCAACGACTACGGCCTGCCGTCGATCACTCCAGGCGGACCCCAGATCCTGCCGGCCGAGAGAATCGGGAGTTTCCGGATTCTCTTTCCCGAACCCGGTGTCTTCACTGTTGTCATCACGGCGTGTGATGCCGACGGCAACTGCGACACGGCACAAGCGCAGGTCACCATCGTCGAAGACCCAGATGCCATCCCATTGCTTGCCGCCATCGACGGTCCCTCGATCGTCGTCGTCGGAGAGGCGGCAACGTTCAGTGACATCAGCCAAGGCGGCCCTGACGGCTGGAGCTGGGGCACCGACAACGGCAATCCGAACAGCGGCACGAGCAACACCATCGACGTCTCGTGGGGTCTACCCGGCCCCCGAACGGTCACCCTCCGGGTCGATCGCGGAGCGATCAGCCGCACGGCAACCTTCGAGGTCGACGTCGTGGCGGCCCCGACACCGGCGCCGTTCGGCGTGCTCTGCTCACCGCCGTCGGTCGAGGTCGGCGGCACGATCACCTGCCAGCTCGACGGGACGGTCGGCGACTTCTCGGCCATCAGTTTCTCCACCAACGCCGATGGAGCTGCGGGGTTCACGAGCAGTGTGCCTTCGATCGGCCAATTCACGATGAGCAGCACGCAGCAGCGGTCGGTGACCGTCGCCCTGGCAGCCACTGATGACGGGACCGGGCTCTCGGTGTCTGACTCGGCCGCTGTCACGTTCAACGAGGTCATCTGCTCGGCCGTGGTGCCAACGGTGAGCGTGAGCGGATCGACCACTCTCGAAGTCGGAACCGCCGGCAGCTTCACCGGTGCACCCACCGACGGCTGCGGAACCGTGAGCCGCTCGTGGACCGCCAGCGGCGGGGGATCGGTCAGCAACTCGAGCGGGTCGAGCACCCAGATCTCATGGGCCGCGGCCGGGACCTACACCGTCACCTACAACTTCGGTGATGGTGGCGGCTCCAGTTCCGACAGCATGACGGTCACCGTCGAGGATCCCGTCGCTGGTCCGAGCGCTCCGTCGATCTCGATCAGTGGCGCCTCTGACCTGGAAACAGACATGAGCGGTTCCTTCAGCGCCAGCAACTCGGGTGGCCCGATCGACAGCTACTCGTGGTCGACCAACGGTAGCGGTGGGTCGGGCTCGAGCGCCGATTTCAACGCTTCGTGGAACGCCGCCGGCACGTATACGGTCGCCCTCAGTGTCAGCGGCCCAGGCGGGTCCGACACGACGACCTACGGCGTCAGTGTCACCGACCCGGTACAACCACCCTCGCCGTTCGGCATGACCTGCGACGTGGCCAGCCGCGAAGTCGACCTGATCTTCAACTGCGATCTCACCACGGGCGACCCCAACAACTTCAGCAACCCACAGTGGTCCGCTTCGCCGGCCTCTGCCCAGTCGTGGCTCATGAACCCGTGGTCGTTCGATGCGGCCGGCACTGTCGCCGGCAGCACGGTCACCGTGACGCTCTCGGCCACCGACCTCGCCACCGGCCAGACCGTGTCGGCCAGTGATTCGGTGAGCATCACCGCACCCGTGGTCCAGCCGGCGCCGATGAGCGTTGGCTGCGATCAGGGCACGTCGGAGATGTTTGAGATCGTGTCGTGCAACCTGACCTCCGGAAACGGCGGGAGCTTCAGTAACCCGAGCTGGTCGGTCAGCCCATCGAGCCACGACACGTGGGGCGGAAGCCCCTTCGCCGTCGATGTCGCCGGCAACGCCGCTGGCACCTACACGATCACCCTCTCTGCCACCGACATCGGCACCGGCCAACCGGTCAGTGCCAGCACATCGCTCAACGTCACCGCCGTCGCACCACCGCCGCCGCCGCCGCCCCCAGCATCCATGACCATCGGGTGCACGGTTGGGACCGCGACAGTGGGTC
>CAZYLX010000096.1:0-8779 GCA_964648595.1 uncultured Acidimicrobiaceae bacterium | reverse complement strand
CGAGACTCGCTGGGACCAGAACCGAGAGATCCCGATCAACACTTCGAGACCACCCTCGAGCAAGTAGGACTCGTCCCCGGTGTAGCGGAGATAGTTGTAGATAGCGAAGGCGATTGCCCCGTTGCGGTGGATCTCCTCGAACGTGATCTCCCACTCGTTGTGGCACTCCTCGCCGTTGATCGTCACCATCGGATACAGCGCAGCACCGTCGGTGAAGCCCAACTTGCCGGCATTCTCGATGGCCCGATCGAGCTGGCGGTGGCGATAGCGCAGCAGGTTCTTGCTGACCTCGGGCTCACTCGTCGCGAGGTAGAAGGGCAGGCAGAACGCCTCGGTGTCCCAGTAGGTGACACCGCCGTACTTCTCGCCGGTGAACCCCTTCGGTCCGATGTTCAGATCGGGGTCGTCGCCGGTGAAGGTCGAGTTGAGCTGGAAGATGTTGAAGCGGATGCCCTGTTGGCCGGCCGGGTCGCCACCGATCACGACATCGCCGAGGTCCCACTTGTGCTGCCAAGCAGCCCGGTGCTCGGCCTGGACTGCGTCCAAGCCGTCGGCGAGCGCATCGTCGAGCACGGTGTTGCAGCAGCCGACGATCTCGTCGGCCGGCATCTCCCGTGAGGTGGCGTTGGCCCCGAACTTGGTGATCTCGATGGTCTGGCCGGCGGCGACGCTGAGCTCGAAGTTGGATGCGACGAAGCGGGTGCGTTCTTCGGTGGTGGTCGTGAGCTCGACGGGTTCGCCGTTGCGACTGACCTCGTAGGCCATGGCAGTAGCGCACTCGAACTCGGTTTTCTTCGTGCGAGAAACGACGACGCCTCGAGTGCCGTCGGCCGCTTGTGAAACCTCGTCCCAGAAGCCTTCGTCGTAGTTCGAGTCCTCGTTCACGACGTCGCCGTCGACCTGCACGGAGATCCTGAGGTTGACGTCGTTGACGACGGGCGTGATCCGGTAGCGGATGGCACCCAGGTGGGAGCGAACCATGCTGACGAAACGAACGGCCTCGACGTCGACAGTGACGCCGTTCGGCAGCTTGGCTCGGAAGGTGCGGGTCAGCTCGCCGGAACGCATGTCGAGGGTGCGGCGGAACGAGTGAACTTCGGCGATGGCGAGGTCGAGAGACGTGCCGTCGACGGTGACGTGGATCGGGGTCCAGTCGGCAGCATTCAAGACCTTTGCGAAGTAGTCGGGGTAGCCGTTCTTCCACCAGCCGACCCGGGTCGGGTCGGGGTAGTAGACGCCGGCGAGGTAGTTACCCCGAAGCGAGTCGCCCGAGTAGGCCTCTTCGTGGTTGCCGCGGCCACCCATGTGGCCGTTGCCGAGGCTGAAGAGGCTCTCGTAGACCCGATTGCGGACCGGGTCGAACCCGTCCTGCACGATGTTCCATTCGTCGATCTCGATCAGCGGCGTCATCGGGGTTCACGCTACGGCCAGAGCCAGCCGGCGACAGCGTGTTCGGCCGCGCTGCGCTCAGCACAATCTCAACAGACGACGATCACTCCGTTGTTGGCCTAGCCCGTCGAACTGGGCGTCAAGCATCTCCGTCGCGTTCTCCCAAACCTGCGGTCGAGCGGGCGGAATCTCATCTCGCTCCTGCTCTCGCTCGAACGAGCACGCTCGCACCACACGAACCAGCGAGCGTCGAAGTTGACCGTTCTGCGTCTCCGTCACATTCATACGACGCTGCAGCCGACAATTGGTCGCGAATCCGAAGCACTTGCCAACGCAACGTCCGGCTCCTCGTGGCCGGCCAGCTCACCACGATGCTGATGCTCGGCGGGCTGGGTCACCGCGATCACCTGACTCCCGTCATTGGAGACGGTCAGGGTCGGATGACGAGTCCCGGTGTTTCTGACTTTTGGCTGACGTGCTCGACTCGATCGGGAACCACATGCTCGATCCCTTCGAGCAGCTGATCGAGCGGTGGCCACCAGCGACCGGCGGGCAGGGAACCCAAGTGGTCGCCGACCGAACGATCGGGGTCGAGGGCCACCACTCTGGTCAAGGATGAACCGGCCAGCACCCCGAGGTACCAGTGGCGCATGGTCGGCGCCAGTTCATCTGGCGCATCGAGCAGATAGTAGTCGGGAAGCTCCACCGAACCGGCACGCCACCTTGCCAACACTGACTCCCGAGCCACCTCGATCGAACCGTGAGGGGCCGAGCCATCGAAGAAGTCGGTCCATGCCCCCGCCACTTCTGCCAGCGGGTCGGCGTCGTGCACGAAGTAGGTGCGGCCAGTCTGTTTCGCCTCAGACCAGGCAGCGGCGGATCGATCGAGCGACGGCAGCTCGGGGTCAGGACGGCCGACGGCAACATTCGGCGCCGCCGCGCGTTCGACCAAGTGTTCATCGGCGGTCACAACAGCAACAACGGTGGTGTTCACACGAAGCACACCGAACAGTCTTGCCGAGGACCGTCACATTGAAGGTGACCTCAGCGCTACATCCCATCCACCCAACTCTGACTAGTGTCCCGACAGGATCAGAGGAGGCAGTCGATGACGATCCGGATCGGGCAGCTTTCCGACACCCATTTCCTGGAAGCTGACGCAGAACCGGAAGGCGGCTTCGGCTATGACACCGGCACCGCATTTCACGCCGTCAACGCCCACATTGCCACCCAGCGCGAGCTCGATCTCATCGTGGTCACCGGCGACGTCGCCGATCACGGTCGCCCGGCCCAATACCGGGTGGCGCTTGAAGCGCTCGAGCAGTTGCCGGCACCGGTGATGGTGACCCCTGGCAATCACGATCAGGACGCCGCCCTCCGAGTCTTGATGGGGACCACGAAGGTCACAACACCCCGAGTGGTGCACCGCGAGAACTGGTGCTTCGTCTTCGTCGACTCCAACGCCGGCGTGATGGTCGACGATGGCACCGGGCACAAGGTTGCACAAGAACGGTCGGTTGGGCCCGGCGGAAGGTGCGTGGCTGCGGCAAGTGTGCGAGAACACCGATGCCGAGCACGTGTTCGTGTGGGTCCATCACCCGCCGAAGACTCGAGTGATCCTGGACAACCACGCCTCGTACGACGCTGAATGGTCGGCGCTGCTGGCCGATCTCCCGACCATTCGAGGCATCGGTGCCGGCCACACTCACTCACCGGACAAGACTGAGTTGGAGGGGCGCCCGATCTACCTCTGCCCATCGTTGAAGAGCAACTTCGACCTCGATGCACACACCATGCTGCCTCCCGGTTGGATGAGTTTCGAGTTCGAGCCAGACGGCACGATCAGCAACGAGATCCATCTCGTTGACGACGAGCGCTGGCCACGGCATCCACTCCCGCGTTCGGTCGTCGCCCTGTTGCGCGGCGAGCTCACCAACGCCGAGTTCCAGGCCATCGTCGATCGCAAGGCCCGGGGCTGAGGTCGACCGGCAATGTCACAGGCCGTCTCTACGGTCTGATCATCGGAGCTGGTGCTCCCATCACCCTTGCCAGAACACACCGGAGCACCCATCATGACCATCAACGAAAAGGACCGGCTCGACCTCCGTCAGGAACTCGAGCGAGTCTTCGCCAACCCGCACTTCGCCGACATCGCCATGGAAGCCATGCCACCCATCGACTACGCACAACTCGCCACAAAACGAGACCTCGACGCCTTCAGCGCCGAGCTACGCGGCGAAATGTCCGAGCTCGGGTCCGGCCTCCGAGTCGAGATGTCCGAACTACGGGGCGACATGTCTGAGCTCGGGTCAGGCCTCCGAGTCGAAATGTCCGAGCTCGGGTCAGGCCTCCGAGTGGAGATCGCGGAACTGAGGGGCGACTTCAAGTCCGACATGGCTACCAATCTGCGTCTGACCATCGCTGGTCAACTCACCACGATGATGATGTTGGGGGCCTGGGTCACCGCCGTCACCTGAGCTCCCACTTCCGGGTCATCACCGTCCGGATCATCACCGTCCGGGCGCCAGATCGCTGACGCCGGCCTTCCCTCAGCGACCGACACCCGACACGGCGTAGTGTCGGCAACGATCGAGACGACAGGGAGCGGGCAATGACCGAACCGAAGCAACGACGAGGTGTCCTGTCGGGCGAGCTCGCCGGCGAGGTGTTGGCCGAGGGCATCTACGTGCTCCCCGGGCAGGGCAACACGCTCGCTATCGAGACCGACAACGGCGTGATCATCGTCGACGCCAGCGGCCACACTCACGCTCCCGGCATGATCGACGAGCTCCGCAATCGCACGGACTCGCCCGTCTACGCCATCGTCTACAGCCACGGTCACCACGGCTACAACGCTGCGGTCGACATCTGGCAGCAACACAACGTCAACCGGGGCGATCCACCGCCGCGGCTCATTGGGCACGAGAACGTGGTGAAGCGTTACGCCCGCTACCGAGAGACCGCCGGGCTCCAGACCCGGATGCTGGCCATCCAGTTCAATTCGCGAAAGCACGTCCCGCTCGAGGTGCTGGGTCAGGGACTGGCGCTGCATGACCTGACCGAGACCTTCGCCGATTCCATGACCGTCGTCGACGGCACCCGCCAGGTCGAGTTGATCTGGGCACCGTCGGAAGTCGACGACGCGCTTGCCGTGTGGCTGCCCGACGACGGGATGCTCTTCGGTGGAGCTGCCACGCCAGGCTTCACGATCCCCAACATCGGCACCCCGCTTCGCACCCAGCGCTACACGATCCGCTGGGCCGAGACGCTCGAACGCCTGTCCGAGTTGGGAGCCACGCGGTTGGTGACCGAATTCGGCCCGATGATCGAGGGCGAAGCCGTCAACGAGCAGCTGCTGGCCACCGCGAAGGCACTTCGCTGGCTTCGCGATGAAGTGGTCCGCCGAATGAACGATGGCATGGACGAGGGCGAGATCCTCGCCGACATGACCTATCCCGACGAGCTGTTCGACCAGCCGTGGATGCGGCCCACCTACGGCGCTCCCGACTACATCGTGCGCGACCTCTACCGCGAGGAAAACGGCTGGTGGGATCGCAACCCCAGCACGCTCCACCCCGCTCCCCCGGCCGACGCTGCTGACGCAGTTCGTTCCGCGATCGCCGACCCACCGTTCGTACTGGCCCGGGCTCGCGAGTTGGCAACGTCAGGTCGGACGCAACTGGCACTGCACGTGATCGACCTGTTGGCGCTGGGCACGAGCGACGAGCCGGAGGTGGTGGAGGCTCGGTCTTTGAAGGCCGAGCTGTGCCGCACCAGGGCCAGTGAAGTGCAGCCTTACGTTTCGAAGTCTTGCTACCGGAGCAGTGCGCTGCTCCTCGACGACGGCGATGCGAGCTGGACGAGGCTGCCGTGAGCCCCATGACCGAACTTGCTGATCAGGTAGTCGTGGTTGTCGGCGGCACTCGGGGCATCGGGGCCGCGATCGCCACCGACCTTGGGGCCGCTGGGGCGCGGATCGTGCTGGCCGGGCGCGACGTCGAGGGCGGAGCGGCGATTGCCGAAACGATCTCGGCTGATGGTGGCCGGGCGTCTGTCGTTGGATGCGACGTCACCAACGCAGAAGACTGCGATGCCCTCTTCCGAGTCGTCGCCGACCTGCACGGCAGGCTCGACACGGTGTTCGCCAACCAGGGAGTTGCCGGCCCGTCGCAGCGGTTGACCCAGTGGTCCGATGAAGCGGTGAACCAGAGCCTCGCCGTGAACCTCGTGGGCTGCCTCCACATCGCCCGGTCAGCCGAGGAGCTGCTCGGCACCGACGGTGGCGGGCGGTTGATCGTGACCGGGTCGGGATCAGGACACCAGAACCTGGTGGGCCTCGGCATGTATGGCATCTCGAAGGCCGCCGTGTCGCACCTCGTGCGGCAACTGGCCGTCGAGTGGAGGTCGCGACCGATCGCGGTGAACGAGCTCATTCCGGGCCCGGTTCGAACGGCGATGACCGGCTTCAACGAGGCCGCGACCAGCGATCCAGGGGCAGAGCCCAACCCGATGGAACAGTTCGCGGCAGCCGCTCAGGAATGGCTGAAAGAGCCAGACGACGTCGCACCGCTGGCCCGCCTGTTGTGCAGCTTTCCCACCAACGGCCCAACCGGTCAGATCTTCAGCCTCGCCGGCCGCGTCTAAGCTCGGACATGGCCACCAACCTGCGGCTCACCATCGCTGGTCAACTCACCACGATGATGATGCTTGGTGCCTGGGTCGCCGCCGTCACCTGAGCCGCAGACAGAGCAGGGTCAGGCTCGGCGTAACGACCCAGCCAAACTCAACCCACAACCATGTTACACCAGCTCTTTCAGGGCGTCTTCGATGCCCTTGTGGAAAGTGGGATAGGCGTAGATCATCGAACGCAGTGTCGAGATCGAGACCTTCGCGTGGACGGCGAGGGAGAGAAGACCGAGAACCTCGCCGCCCACGGGACCCATCGAGGTGGCGCCCACAAGAACATTTTTGTCCTTGTCGACCACCAGCTTGATGAAACCTTCATTGCCTGTTGCGTGCAGCCAGCCTCGGGCGGTGTGTCCGACCGGCTTGAAACCGATGGCGACGTCGAGCCCCTGGTCACGAGCTTCGGCTTCTGTCAGGCCGACGGCTCCGACCTCCGGATCTGTGAAGGTCACAGCCGACAGTGCATCGAGATTGAGGGGTTCGACCGGGAGACCGAGGATGTCGTTTGCTGCTACCTCGCCCTGGCGGGTGGCCAGGTGAGTGAAGAGGCCGTCGCCCGCGATGTCGCCGACAGCCCAGAGACCGTCGGTCACCCGCTGGCTGCCATCGACCGACAAGTAGGGAGCACTGTCGTCGACCCCGAACGCCGAGACGCCGAGCTCCTTCAAGAAGGTACGGCGGCCGGTCGCAACCAACAGCTTCTCGCCGGTGATCTGGGTTCCATCCGGCATTGACACGGTGAACGTGTCGTCACCGAAGCTGATGTCGTTGGCGAACTGGCCGGTGTGCACGGAGATGCCCTCGGCCTCGAACACCTCAGCCAGCACATCGCCGGCTTCTGGCTCGTTGCGAGGCAGGAGTCGATCCATGCCCTCGATGATCGACACCTTCACACCGAAGCGAGTCATCACCTGGGCCAATTCGGATCCGATGGCGCCGCCGCCGAGCACCACGAGCGACTCTGGGAGCTCCTTGGCTTCTACGATGTCGTGATTCGTCCAGAACGGCGTGTCGGCCAGGCCAGGTATCGGCGGCACGGCCGCCAGCGTGCCAGTGGCGATCACGACACCCTTGGATGCAACGTAGGTGGTCCCGGCAACCTCGACCGTACCGGGGGCCGTGATGGTGGCGTAGCCCCGAACGAAGTGACCGCCCTTGCCGACGAAACGATCGACAGCGACGGTGTCGTCCCAGTTGTCGGTGGCCTGGTCCCTGATGCGCTGGGCAACGGGGCCCCAGTCAGGCGTGGCGGTGGCAGTGCCGGCCAAGTCATTGACCCGCTTGGCATCGGCCAGAAGGCCGGCGGCCCGAATCATCATCTTGCTGGGGACGCAGCCCCAGTACGGGCACTCCCCACCAACGAGGCCACCCTCGATACCGGTCACGTGCAGCCCGGCCTCAGCCAGATTGCCGCCCACGGTCTCGCCGGCCGGTCCCATGCCGATGACGATGACGTCGGTCTCGATTGTGTTGTTGTTCTCGTTGCTCATTGCGGTCTCCTTCTCGGTCTCGAAGGGTGAAAGCCATCGAGGCCAGTGGATGATCCAGGACTGTCACGAATGAGACAGTGCCAAGTCAGACAATCACGAATCAGATAATCACGAATCGGGCAGTCACGCTGCGGTGAGCTCGGCCGGGTCGCGCCGGAAGGCGTACCAGAACGGGAGGGCAACGAGGACGAAGGCACCCAGCACGTTGCCGACCGCGGCCGGCAGGATGCTCCAAGTGAACGCCGGACCCCAACCTGGTCCATCACCGGTTGGTTGAATCAGCGAGAAGAACCCCATGTTGGCTGGACCGTGCATGAATCCGGCGGCGACAAAGGCCGTCACTGTGAGCACGACGGGAATGAACTTCCCGATGCTGGTGCGACCCATCGTGGCGAGGAACGCAGCCATGCCGACCAACCAGTTGCCAAGCACGCCCGACAGCACTGCCCGGAACCACTCGTCGGCTCCTCCGTAGTCGGGATACTTCAGCTTCTTGTCGACCGTCTCGGCGAGGAGCTCGCGGTACGCAGGCGAGTAGTCCTGTGCGATGTTGATCGCGTGGCCCAGTAGCCAAGCGCCAAGGAAGTTGCCGACTGCTGCCAGCAGCCAGAGCTTGGCCACACGGGACGCAAGCAGGCGGGCACGCCGTGCATGAGCGTTGCCGGAAACTCAACGTCGACCTCGGTGAAGAGCAATGAGCCGCTCAGCACGACGAGGAAGAACCCGACCGAGAAACCAAAGCCCTGCAAGAGAAGGCGGAGTCCCTCGTTATCGGTCCCGCTCGCGATCAGCGTGCTGAAGAGTGCGCCAACGGTGATGAAGGCGCCCGCCATCATGCTGAGCACCAGAACCTGGCCGACCCGCAGGTTGGCCACGCGATTCGCACCGGCCTCGGCCATCTCCAGCAGCACAACGTCGGCCGCAAGGTGCTGCACGGGCGGGAGGTCGTCGCCGGACATCATTGGGCCAGACGTCACTGGGCCGGATGTCACTGGGTCATCGCCACGAGACCGTCAGCATCCATGATCCTGATCTGGCGATAGTGCCGCTCGACAAGGCCCCGCTTCTCGAGATTGGCCAGACTTCGAGAAATGCTCGGTCGACGGGCGCCGAGCAGCCGGGCCAACATCTCCTGGCTGGCGACGACGGTTCCGTCTGGATTGGCAGCATGCGTGAGGAGCGACGCCAGCTGATGGTCGAGCGGACCAGCGAGC
>CAZYLX010000095.1:0-8784 GCA_964648595.1 uncultured Acidimicrobiaceae bacterium | reverse complement strand
GTGGCTCGAGGAATTGACCCCTGGGCTCGTCATCCACCATGCCATTCGCCGCACGATCACCGAGGCCGACAACGTGATGTTCACGTCGATGACAATGAATCCGGCATGGCTGCATCTCGACTTCGACTACGCCGAGAAGGAAACCGAGTTCGGAAAACCACTCGTCAATTCGATGCTCACCGTTGCCATGGTCGTCGGTATCTCCGTCCACGAAACCACCCTCGGAACAACGGTCGCCAACCTGGGCTTCTCCGAGACCGTCTTCCCAGCTCCGATGTTTCACGGCGACACGCTTCGAGTCGAGACCGAGGTCCTGTCGAATCGACCGTCGAATTCACGCCCGACACAGGGGGTGGTCGAGTTCGAACACCGAGGCTTCAACCAGAACGGAACGCTCACCTGCCGCGCCACCCGATCAGCGCTGATGCTGCGGAGGCCATCATGAACGAACCAATCGTCACCCTCACGTTGAACCCTGCCCTCGACCTGTCGTCGAAGGTCGACGTCGTCGCCCCGATGTACAAGCTCCGATGCGAAGCACTGGTGGCGGAGCCTGGTGGTGGAGGGATCAATGTGAGCCGGGTCTGCCAGCGGCTCGGCGCGCAGACGGTGGCCATTGCTGCCGTTGCCGGATCGATCGGCCAACGATTCGGGCGCCTCCTCGAGGAGGAGTCGATCCCGTTCGTCCCGCTGCTCACCGATGGCGAGACCCGGGAAAGTGTGACCATCAACGAGATGTCGACCGGTCAACAGTACCGGTTCGTCTTTCCCGGCCCAGCGATCGGACCACGTGAGGTCGCCCAAGCCGGCCGACTGATGGCCGACGTCGGTGCCGAGAGCTCCGTTGCCGTGATCTCCGGCTCGATGCCCGACCTTCCATCTGGATCTGTTGCTGATCTTGTTGCATCGCTGCCCGGTGCACAGGTGATCGTCGACACCTCCGGCCCGGCGCTGGAAGGAGTCCTCGAGTCGACTGCGGCGATCGTGAAACCGAGCGCACGTGAGCTCGCTGGCGTCATCGGTCGCACTCTGGGCGGTGAGCGGGCGATCGAGACCGCAGCGAAAGAAGTCCTGGCCGACTCGGCGGTCGGTGCGCTCTTGGTTTCCATTGGTTCGGGCGGCGCATTCCTCTGCACACGCGATGGCGTGCTTCGGTTCCGGGCACCAGCGGTGCAGGTGCGTAGTGCTGTCGGTGCCGGTGATTCACTTGTTGCGGGAATCGCTGTCGGTCTCAGCAGAGGCGAAACACTGGCCGATGCTGTTGCCCTTGGTATCGCCTGCGGATCAGCTGCTGTGATGTCTGAGGGAACGCAGCTGTGCGTTCCAGCCGACGTCGATGCCTTGCTTCCGCTGGTCGAATTCCGCTGATTCCACGACCGTCGCCCCCGATGACTACGGTGCACCGATGACCAATTTCCACGACCTGCACATGACGTCGATCACCGGTGACGATGTCGACTTCGGTGGCTTCCGGGACCAGATGGCGTTGGTGGTGAACGTCGCCTCAAAATGAGGACTCACCCCTCAGTACGCAGGTCTGCGTACGCTGCATGAAGACATCGACGGCCTCCAGGTGCTCGGATTCCCCTGCAATCAGTTCGCTGACCAGGAGCCTGGAACCGACGCCGAGATCCTCGAGTTCGCGACGAGCACCTTTGGCGTCACGTTCCCGATGTTCTCCAAGATCGAGGTGAACGGCGAAGGCGAGTCCGAGCTCTACACGATGCTCAAGGCCGAAACTCCCGATGATGACGGCAACGCTGACATCGCCTGGAATTTCACGAAATTCCTGGTCGGGCCCGATGGTCACGTCGTCAAGCGGTTTGCTCCACAGGTCGAACCAGAGGCCATCGGCGAGTTCATCGCTGCCCTACGGTGACTTGACTCTGGAAGGCATGACAACGTTGGCGGACCTCACAGCAGACTACGAATACGAGGGGTTCTTCGACGAGGCCGTCACCAGCGACGGCCGAATCCGACCCCACTACGAACAGCTGCTCGAACGGCTCGGCCAGATCCCTGCCAGTGATCTGGGTCGAGCCGCTGGGCAGATCGATGCCCAGTTCCTCCGCCAGGGCATCACCTTCACCGTCTACGGGGACGACGAAGGCGTCGAACGAACCTTCCCCATGGATCTGGTTCCCCGCATCATCCCTGGCGACGATTGGGCCATGATCGAAGAGGGCCTGATTCAGCGAACGAGTGCCTTGAACGCGTTCCTCGACGACATCTACGCCGGGGGAGCCGAGGTCATCGAGGACGGCATCATTCCTCGACGGCTCGTGATGAGTGCAGAGGGGTACCGACCAGAAGCGGTTGGCATCGAGGTACCCGAGGGAGCTCGCTGCCTTGTTGCCGGTATCGATCTCATTCGTGACATCGACGGCACGTACCGAGTGCTCGAGGACAACCTCAGATCGCCGAGCGGAGTGAGCTACGTCGTCGAGAACCGTCAGGCGATGGCTCGACTGCTTCCCAACCTGTTTCGCGACGGTTTGGTCCGTCCGGTCGCAAACTACGGCGACCTCTTGCTGTCTTCGTTGCGGGCGGTGGCCCCGGTTGCCGCCGGTCATTCGCCCAACGTCGTTGTCCTCACGCCTGGGGTGTTCAACTCGGCCTACTTCGAGCACGTCTTCTTGGCCACGCAGATGGGTGTCGACCTCGTCGAAGGCCGGGATCTGGTCGTGGAAGACCATGTCCTGTATGTACGCACCACGGGCGGGCTCCGCAGGGTTGACGTCGTGTATCGACGCATCGACGACGACTTCCTGGATCCCGTGGTGTTCCGTCCAGACTCAACGCTCGGCGTCGCCGGAATCATGAGCGCAGCTCGTGCCGGCAACCTGACGATCGCGAACTCCGTCGGTAACGGCGTAGCCGACGACAAGGCCGTCTACGCCTACGTACCGGCGATGATTCGGTACTACCTCGGTCAGGATCCGATCATCGCCAACGTCGACACTTATCTGCTCGATGACCCGGACCAACGGGCCATGGCGCTCTCGCGTCTCGGCGAGTTGGTGGTCAAGCCTGTCGCCGAGGCCGGCGGATACGGGCTGGTGATCGGGCCGACCGCCACCGACCAGGAGCTGACGGAACTGGCAGAGAAGATCATCGCTGACCCTCGAAACTACATCGCACAAGAGGTGCTCAGCCTGAGCCGACACCCGTGCCTGATCGATGGTGTGATGGAGGCTCGCCACATCGACCTTCGACCGTTCGTGCTCTCCGGAACCGAGACCAAGGTCCTCCCCGGCGGTTTGACGCGAGTTGCGTTGCGTAAGGGCTCGCTCGTCGTCAATTCGTCACAGGGTGGCGGTTCCAAGGACACCTGGGTCCTCAGTGGAAGCAACGGGGTGGCCGGCTGATGGTGATGCTCGCTCGCTCGGCAGAAGATCTCTATTGGGTTGGTCGCTACCTCGAACGATCCGAACACATGGCTCGCACCATCGACGTCATCTATCACCGCCTGTTGGAGAGCCCCGAAGCAGAGCGCGAGGCAGTCTGGAGCGACGCCCTCGCCATGACTGGCTTCCCGCTGTCTGTGATCGACGAGATCGGTCTCGACAACGATGCGCTGGCCACCTACTGCCTCACCGGAGCCACGCACGGATCGGCGCTCGATGCGGTCCATCGTCTGCGGTCCAACAGTCGAGGCAATCGGGAGCATCTGCCGCTCGAATTGTGGGAGGAGATCAACCGGTTCTGGCTGGAGTTCCGTGTCAACGGAAGCGGACCAACTCACGCCAGCGAGTGGTGCCCGCTTGTTCGTCGGCGATGTCAGAGCATCGTCGGCACAGCTGACGCAACCTGGATACGCAGCGACGCCTGGACCTACTTCACCGTTGGTCGACTCGTGGAGCGAGCGCTGCTCACGACCAAGATGCTGGCCGTACGGCATCATCACCACACCGAAGCCAAGATCCACGAGTGGACCATGACGCTTCGTTGCTGCACCGCACTGCAGGCCCATCGCCGGGAGTATGCGGGCTTCACCGACGCTCGATCGATCATCTCGTTACTCATGTTCAGCGACATCGCCCCGCGATCGGTGCATTTCTGCGTCCGCCATCTCGAAGAGGCTGTCGAGCAGCTCGGCGCTCCACCAGATGCCAGGAGTCGCCGAGTCATCGGCCGCCTCGGCGCGAGCCTTCGCTTCGGCGATGCCTTCGAACTCGGCCCAGACGACCTCGACCCGCTGTGTGACGAAGTCGAGCACGAGATACGACGGTTCGCTGCTTCGTTGGCGGCCGAGTTCTTCCTGCTGCCCCTCGAGAACGGGCTCCGCTCACTGCGCCTCGGGGCCTCAGACTCATTGGAACGGCCGGCATGAGGTTCGACGTGCGTTACCGAACACTGTTGACCTACGACCAACTGGCCGTGGATTCACACAATGAAGTTCGGGCCCGGCCGGCGAACACACCTCACCAGTCGCTCATCGACTACGAGCTGCAGATTTCTCCACCGGCTTCCATTCGGAGCTTCGTCGATGGGTGGGGCACCCAGGTCGACTCGTTCGGCGTCCGTCTGCCGCACATTGCCATGGAGGTCATCGCCGAAGCCACGGTCGAGACAACCCGACCCCCCGAGGTGACGGCATTGGTTTCGCTCAGCGGCCTCGACTCGCCGAGCTTCGTCGATGCCCATGTCGAATATCTGCTGCACACACCGGCAACCCGAGCGAGCCCAGAAATCGCTCGAGTGGCAGCTCTCCTCCGATCCGAGGCGCAGCATGTCCTGGGGCTGGCCACATCGATCCAGGACGCAGTCCGACAGCACCTCGACTACACACCCGCCGTCACGTCGGTGTCGACCACCGCAGCTGAAGTGTTCGAACTCGGCGCCGGCGTATGCCAGGACTACGCCCACCTGACCGTAGCCATGGCTCGTTCGGTCGGGTTGCCGGCTCGGTACGTGTCGGGCTACTTCTTCACCTCATCCGACGCCGACGGAGGAGACATTGCCACCGACGGCGACGGAGCCGACGATCTCGTCACCGTGCAAACCCACGCGTGGGTCGAAGTTGCCGTGCCGGGCCACCGTTGGCTGGCCATGGATCCGACAAACGGGCTCATCCCGGGTGAACGACACGTCAAGATCGGGCATGGCCCCGACTACGACGCGGTCATGCCGTTCCGCGGAACGTTCATCGGCCCAGAGACATCCGAGGTCAACGCCTCGGTTCAGATCCGTCGCCGGCTGGTCGAAGTCGAGGGCGGTTCGCCGAGCTTCTCCACGGTGTCCGAGCAGGACATCCGCTTGCTGCACGCAGAAGCGGCCGCCCAGCAGCAACAACAACAACAAGACGAGCAGCAGCAGCAGTAGTTGGCCGCCAACTCTGGTTGGCGCTTTGATGGGATCCCGTACGGATGACAGGCTGCGGGCATGGCTCGCACGATCGACACCGGCTCCGACGACCTTCTCGCCCGCATCGAGGGCAACGTCGGCATCATCACCTTCAACCGCCCGGAGCGGAGGAACGCTCTGTCAAACGGGATTTATCGAGGGTTTGCTGCTGCCCTCCCGGAGATGGCGACCGACACCGATGTCGCTGTTGTCATGGTCACCGGCAACGGAGGCGCGTTCTGCGCCGGCGGCGATGTGAAGGGCATGCACGAAGCCAACACCAGCGGGAAGGCGAGGCAAGGGCAACCGGCCGGGTTCGAGGACAAGATCGCCAACCTCCGGATGCGGCAACGCCAACTCTCCCTCGCATTGCATGAGTT
This sequence comes from uncultured Acidimicrobiaceae bacterium, assembly GCA_964648595.1. Lineage (GTDB taxonomy): Bacteria > Actinomycetota > Acidimicrobiia > Acidimicrobiales > SZUA-35 > SZUA-35. The sequence goes on along the minus strand of CAZYLX010000095.1, from coordinate 3,058 downwards.
TCCAAAGCCAGTGGTTGCTGCACTTCCCGGCGCTGCGGCCGGCGCTGGTCTGTCCATCGCACTGGCCGCCGATATTCGGTTGGCGGCCGAGCGAGCGATCATCGTCACCGCGTTCGCCAACGTTGGAGCAAGTGGGGACTTCGGTGGCTCGTGGTTCCTGACCCAGCTTGTCGGAACGGCGAAGGCCAAGGAGCTCTACTTCACCTCACCGCGGCTCTCTGCTGTGGAGGCCAAAGAGTTGGGCATCGTGAACCAAGTTCTTCCCGATGAGGGCTTTGATGCGTCAGCGCTCGAGTGGTGCCAGAACATGGCAGAGCGGGCACCGATTGCGCTCCGCTACATGAAGGAGAACCTCAACCGGGCGCTGCACGCCGATCTGGCCACCGCCCTCGACGCAGAAGCATCAGCGATGGTCCGAGCCATGAGCACGGCCGATCACCGAGAGGCCGCAGCCGCCTTCGTCGAGAAGCGCAAACCAACCTTCACCGGCACCTGACCACCGCACTTCTGTCGAGAAACGGGCTCAGCGGTAGCGGCGAATGATCGACGTGGCGTCGAGGCGGTTGTCGCCCGCCTGCTGCTGCTCGGAGAGGTAGCGCGCGGTCAACTCGGTCAGGGGAGTGGCGCTGTCGAGCTTGGCCGCCTCGTCGCGCACCAGGCCGAGATCCTTGGCCAGCCAGTCGACAGCAAACCCGAAGTCGAACTCGTCGGCGACCATGGTCTCACCCCGATTGCTGAGGTACCACGAGCCTGCGGCCCCCTTGGTCACGGCTCCCAACACCTTGTCCATGTCGAGACCAGCCTTCATCCCAAACGCGAGGGCCTCCGCTGCGCCTTGGATTGCTCCAGCGCAAAGGATCTGGTTCACCATCTTGGTTCGCTGACCTGACCCCGCGGGCCCCACGAGTGTGATCGTCGATGCGTAGGCGTCGAGCACGGGCTCGACCTGCTCGAAGTGGTGCCGCTCACCACCGCACATCACACTCAAGACGCCGTTCTCCGCTCCGGCCTGGCCACCCGAGATGGGGCCGTCGATGAACCCGAGCCCGAGTGCCGCGCACGCAGCAGCCAACTCCTCTGCCAAGACCGCTGATGCCGTTGTGTGGTCGATCACGATGGCACCGTCACCGAGGGCGGCCAACGCTCCATCGTCGCCGTACAAAACAGAACGAACATCGTCGTCACCTCCGACACAGATCATCACCACGTCTGCACCGTCGGCTGCCTCGTTGGGGGTCGTGCAGGCGCGACCGCTGTGTTGGGCAGCCCAGGCAGCGCTCTTCGCCGCGGTCCGGTTGAACACCCGAACGTCGTGCCCGGCAGCAGCCAGGTGGCCAGCCATCGGATAGCCCATGTTGCCGAGTCCAAGAAACGCACAGATCGTCATCTCGCCAATGTGCCACATCACCAGTGCCAAGGGGACGACGCTGCCGAAGGAGCATTTCGCAACGCTGATTGTGATGCCAGATCTAGGTCGCTCTCTGGCGGTGTGAAACAATGCCGAAACGCCGACGAGGAGGCTCCGTGCTCGACTTTCGCCTGAATCACGATCTCGAAATGCTCCAGAAGCGGGCCCGTGAAGTTGCTGCGGACGGCGTCCGCCGCTTTGGCCGCCACAACGACTCCTGGATCAACGGCTTCTCAAAGGGATTCGCCCAGGTCATGGCTGACGAAGGCTGGATCGGCATGGGCTGGCCCAAGGAACACGGCGGCCAGAGCCGCCCGCCGATCGAGCGAGTCATCGTTGCCGAAGAGATGATCAGCGCCGGTGCCCCGATCGCGGCCATGTGGTTTGCCGATCGCCAGATGGGCCCCACGCTGATCGCCTACGGCACCGCGGATCAACAGGCCGAGTATCTACCGCCGATGTTGTCCGGCGAGTCCACCTGGTGCATCGGCATGAGTGAACCGGACGCAGGATCAGATCTCGCAGCACTGAAGACCTCGGCCGTCCGCGACGGTGACGACTTCGTGATCAACGGCCAGAAGATCTGGACCAGCTTCGGCGAGGTCGCCGACTATTGCTATTTGATCTGTCGAACCGCTTCTGACGGCCCGCCTCATCAGGGAATCTCCGAGGTGATCGTCCCGATGGACACTCCAGGCATCGAGGTCCGACCAATCACCGACATGACCACCAACCGTCACTTCTGCGAGGTGTATTTCACCGATGTTCGTGTGCCGGCGATCAATCTCGTCGGCGTCGAGGGCAACGCATTCAAACAGACGATGAAGCAGCTCGAACACGAGCGAGGCGGCATCGACCGCCTCGTCTCGAACAAGGCGCTGTTCGACATGGCCGTCAACCGTGCCGACACATCGGATCCGATCATCAGGGACGAGATCGCTGCCCTCGAGACCGGCTATCGCGTTGGCCGCCTCCTCGTGTACCGGGAAGTCCTTCGACAGGCTCCGGCTGGGTTCAGCGCTGCGACCAAGTGCTTCTGCACCGAGCACGAGTGGCGGGTGGCCCAGTTCGTCGCTCGCGTCTTCGGTGCTGATGCAATGCTGTTCGACGACGTCGGCAAGGGTTTGGCCTACGCCCCGGGTTATACGATCATGGGCGGGACGTCCGATGTGATGCGAAACATCCTCGGCGAACGCGTCCTCGGGCTGCCACGGGAACCACGCGCTTGACCCAACGACACAGGGGTCGACACAGCCACTGTTGAGAACGCCCCTCGAGTTCCCCGCCCGATACTGCGACCTGGTCGCAACTAGGATTAGGGTGCGATTCGTGCCGTTGCCCCGCCTCATTTCGCTCGTTCTTGCCTTCGCACTTGGCGCAACAGCCTGCGGGTCCGATTCGAACAGCACCGCTGACGCGAGCTCCGACGACGCCGCATTGACGGTCGTCACCACGGTTGCTCCGATCACCTCGATCGCAGCCAACATCATCGGTGATCGGGCCGAGATTGTCGGCGTGGTTCCCGAGGGAACGAACTCCCACACCTTCGAACCCTCTCCCAGCGCTGCCGAGTTGTTCGCCGACGCCGACGCCATCTTCATCAACGGCTTGGTCCTCGAAGAACCGACCAAGGAGTTGGCCCTCGCCAAC
>CAZYLX010000094.1:0-8843 GCA_964648595.1 uncultured Acidimicrobiaceae bacterium | reverse complement strand
CGACCATGCGATCCCCGTCGGCGTCGAAGAGTTCGGTCGGGAACGGACCGGCACCGACACGGGTGATGTATGCCTTCGCAATTCCGACGACGCGGGTGATCTCTTTCGGGCCGATGCCCGCGCCTGCGCAGACACCACCGGCAATGGGATTGCTGGACGTGACAAACGGATACGTTCCGTGATCGAGGTCGAGGAACGTCGCCTGTGCACCCTCGAACAAGACGTGTTGGCCGGCATCGAGTGCGTCGTGGATCAGGTTCACGGAGTCGGCGATGTGAGGTTCGAGGCCATCGAGGCACTTGCTGAGGACCGTGTCAGCCAGCTGGTCGGGATCGACGGGGAGCCGGTTGAAGACTTTTGTCAGCACCTTGTTGGTGTGCGAGAGCGAAGCGTGCAGCTTCTGCCGAAAGATCTCCTCGTCGAGAAGGTCCTGAACCCGAATTCCGACCCGCATTGCTTTGTCGGCATAGGCGGGACCGATGCCCCGCTTCGTCGTACCGAGCTTCGCCTTCCCGAGATGGCGCTCGTGGAGAGCATCGAGTTCCTGATGGTACGGAAGGATCAGATGCGCATTGCCAGACACCTTCAGGCGCGAACAGTCGATGCCCCGCTTCGTCAGCTGATCCTTCTCTTTCAGGAGGACGAAGGGATCCACGACAACGCCGTTTCCGATGACCGGCACGATGTGGTCATAGAAGACACCGCTCGGAATGAGCTGGATCTTGAACTCTTCTTCGCCGATGACGATCGTATGGCCGGCGTTGTGGCCGCCTTGGTAGCGGACCACCATTGCCATTTCCTTGGAGAGGAGGTCGGTGAACTTCCCCTTCCCCTCGTCACCCCATTGTGTTCCGACCACGACTGTTGCTGGCACGGCGATCGACTCTATTGGTCGCCCGAGTCCATTCCCTCGACGCCTGCAGGGAGATTGTCCCGCGGTCGGCGACGAGCGTGGTCGACCGGAGGCCCATGGTGTCTCGGCGATGAGCACCGCAGAGCAGATTCTCGCCGCGGGCGTTGCCGGTCACATCACCGCCCGTGATCCAGAACTCACCGATCACTTCTGGGTCAATCCGTTCGGAACGAGCTTCAAACAGATCACGGTCAGTGATCTCATCCTGGTTGACCCACACGGCGTCGTTGTCGAAGGTCGGCGGCCCGTGAACGCAGCGGCGTTCGCCATTCACGCCGACAGCGGAGGCGCTGTTGTCACCGGGGCCGAGGACGGCGCCGGGCTCGCGGCATCGCTGGCCGACAAGAAGGTACTGATTCACAAGAAACACGGCCTGATCACGGTCGGTGACTCCGTCGAAGCCGCAGCCTGGTGGTTCATCGCGCTCGAGCGGTGCTGCCAGGTCCAGGCAATTGCAGAAGCGGCAGGAAGCATCTCCGTCATCCCTGACGAGTACGCGGCCAAGTCGTACGAGCAGACAGGCCATGATCTGGGGGGGCGGTTCCAGCTCCAGCCTCATGTGCAGGACCTGATCACCGAGCAGGGCGACACGTTCCCGACCAGTTGACCGCCGGGAGCTGACACAGTTCAGCCGCCCCGGTTGGAACCGGCGCGCTCACGTCGGCGCGCAGCGCCTAGTGCGAGACGGTTTCTTTCTCGAGTTGTTCGACGCCGCTGGAATCAGTCGTGGCCCCCGGCAACAGGATGAGCGCCCCCGCGGCGATCGTTGCGCCGGCGGCGACAACCACGACGGATCCTCCCTCGAGCGCGCCAACCAGCAAGGAGCCCGATGCAGCGCCGAGCATCATCGACAGGTTCAAGACCGAAGCCGCCGTTGCGCGGTTCGCCGAGCGGACATGGCCATGCAGGCCGGCCGCCAGCAGCGGGAGCAACGCGCCAAGTACGAAGGTCACTGCCACATAGGCAACCACGGGCAGGTACCACGCTTCGAGCGCGGCGGGAAGGAGCGAGAAGGCCAGGACCACCATCAAGAGGCCGGAGGCGCGCTGCAACGATCCCGCCGCTGACTCGACTCGATTGGTCAGGAGAGATGCCACCGCCGAGAAACCCCACGAGCCGGCAACGAGTGGGCCGAAGAGGAGCAGCGCTCGATCGATTCCGACACCTTCGGCCAGCCCAAGCGGAGTAAGGAGCTCGGTGCAGGCAACGCTGCCGCCGACCACAAGCATCGATACTGCCGTCCAGCGGGGAATCGGGCTGTCGAGCGCATTCGCAATACCAGCGAGGGTCGTCTTGTAGACACCACCGAGCGGCGCTTGATCGGGTCGCCGGTTCTCGACCATCACCCGCAGGGTCAGACCGAGGTCGACCAGCAACATCACCGCACCGAGAGCGAACACGGGGGCAAAGACCAACCGGTCGGGAAGAGCTCCGGCCGTGAGCTGCGGCAGGAACGCCCCCGTCAATGCGCCGGCAGCGAAGCCAATGTTGTGTGCCGCTTCTGACTTGGCGAACCCTGCCAATACCGCCGGAGACTTCGCATCGCCGATTTCGTCGACGAACCAAGCATCGGCCGCACCCGAGTAGAGCGCCCGCCCGATACCGAGCAGTGCTGCGGACATCAACACGTCGAGGAGGCCGTTGGCGCTGGCCAGAATCAGATAGGCGCCGGCCATGACCCACGATGCCAGCAGCTTGGTCTTGCGGCGGCCCCAGACATCAGAAACGGCACCGGACGGAACCTCGACCACGGCAATCATCAACGAGTACGCGGCCATGATGGCGCCGATCGTCGAGACGCTGAGGTCCAGGACGTCGAGATGCAAAATCCGGACCGTTCCGCCACAACCGAACGCGAAGGACGTGACGAACCGCATCGTCGCCAAGGCGCGAGTCAACTCCTTCACTCGGGCGCCGGACGCCTCCGCGGTTTGCTCCTTCGACAAGTAATCCACAGTAGCCGGGAGATGTACGTGGCGAATCGGATGGTGGCCTCTACGTAGCCGCAACCGGGGCGGACGTCGTCAACTACGTCATCGGAATACGTCATCTGACGGATCCGCCCCGGGGGGAGATCGATCAGAGTTATGGATTCACGGGCAACGAGCCCAGAAGAAAGGCACCAACATGCACGGCGCTTCCTGGACCTGATCCAACCTCAGCATTGCTCCCCTCCCGCCAACCGGACGAAAGGCACCAACATGCACGGCGCTTCCTGGACCTGATCCACACACACAAAAATACCTCATACCGCTGCAATTCGCTTCGACCTCCACCACGGTGGGGGTCGAAGCAGTTTTGGGTAAATCCCCCTACTGACGCGAGTCCCCGATGGGCCACACTGTCGTCTGTGGAGGACAACTCAGCGATGAGACCAGGTCGCGATCCTTCGCGCCCCACGATGGTCGGAAGAGACGCCGAGCTGTCTCAGCTCATCGACGTCGCCGACCGATCCGTCGAGGTCGGCGCCCAGTTCGTTCTCGTCTCCGGGGAAGCGGGCATCGGAAAGAGCACGCTGATCGGGCGCGTCACCGAGGAACTTGCCGACTCTCGCTGGGCCATCCACACCGGACATTGCATCGAATACGCCGACCGAGCACTCCCGTTCGGTCCCATCGTCAGCATCATCCGGTCGGTCCTGGCCGACGTTGGCCGCGACGCAGACGTTGTCATTGGCCACCACCGCGCCGATCTCGCCGCCCTGATCCCTGAGCTCGCTGCCGAGGGAGTCAACGGTGCCTCGCTCAGCGGCGACGTCGATCGTTTGATCGACGCAATCTCGACCATGCTCATTCGAGCGTCCGAACGCCGTCCAATGACCCTCATTGTCGAAGACATCCATTGGGCCGATGCGGCGACGCGCGACCTCCTCGCGACGCTCGTTCATTCGCTTGGATCAGCCAGGATGCTGCTCCTCGTTTCGGAGCGAACCGGCGCCGTTCCCCGAGGGCACCTCCTGCACACGTGGCTGGCCGAACTTCGCCGCTTCCCGAACGTGACATCGATCATGCTTCGTGGCCTGAGTCGCGACGCCTTGATCGAGCAGGCGGCCAACATTCTCGGTGAGCCGCTCGACGCTGATCTCGCAGAGGAATTGGAACGTCGGACCGGCGGCAACGCCTACTTCGCCAGCGAGCTCCTCCTCGCTCGACGATTCGGCGGTACGGCGCTTCCAACGTCGCTGGCCGATTTCCTCACCAGCCGGGTCGCACGTTTGGAAACTGATGAGCAAGAGGTGCTGCGTGCGCTGGCCATCGCCGGTGGACCGGCCAGCTTTCGAACGCTGGCGTCAATGCTCCCCGACCTGACCGTTGGCCCTCTCATCAGAAGCCTCTTCGATGCGTCGCTCATCGTTGTCGACGGCACGAACTACGCCTTCGGCCACGCTCTGATGCGCGAGGCAATACTGCGCAACGTCTTGCCGTTCGAGGCCGAAGAGTTGCACAGGCGGGCAGCCGAGGCGATCGCAAACGATCCCTCCAGTGGTCGGTCACCCACCGATCTCGCCACGCTGGCCGTTCATTGGGCTCAAGCCAATGATCCGGAACGGAGCCTCGTTGCATCAATCGATGCGGCACGGGCATCGGCTGCGGTCGCGGCATACGACCAGGCTGCCGACCTCGCAATGGAAGCCCTCCGGTCCTGGGTGGTTGTCGCCAACGCAGAGGAACTCACGGGCATCACCCAAGATCAGCTCTCCATGCTCGCCTCCGATTGGCTCGTCGCTTCGAATCGTTCACCGGAAGCATCAGAACTGCTGAATGCTGCCGTTTCTGGCCTGGGGACCACGATTCCCGACGGTCGCAGAGCCTTGCTGTTGGCCAAGCTGGCCCCCATTCGTTTCCAGATGGGACTGCCGAACGAGGCGACTCGTCTGCTGAGCACGGCGGTCGATCTTGTCGGTGACGAGGTCTCGCCGGAAGCGGCGCAGGTCCATCACCGAGCATCGAAGCTCGCTGTGTTGGTCGGATCCATCCGGCCGGCCATGGCTTCCGCCGACCAGGCGATCGCCATTGCCAGCCAAACGGGACCAGAAACGATCCTCGTCGAAGCACTCACCACGAAAGCACTTGGCCTGGGAGTCACCGAGAGCCTCGAGGCCGGCGTGGAAATGGTACGCGATGCGCGGGAACGAGCCAAGGCCGAGAAGATGGTGTCTCAAGTGGCCTTCTCGTATCGCACGGAGATGATGATCATCAACTATCGGGCCGGCCGAACCGAGGAATCGCTGGAGATCTTGCGGGAGGGCCTCCGATTCGCCGACCAGCACTGCGGTCCGAGTCTGCGGCTCGACATCCAACACGACTTGTCACTCGGCCTCGTCGAGGCTGGACAACTCGAGGAGGCGGGTCCGATCATCGACGGCCTCCTCTCCGCCACCTCCGAGAGCCTGCGCAAGTTGACCATCCTGCAGACCGCCGCCCTGCGAAGCCTGCTCGCCGGAGATCTCGACCAGGCCGCGGATCTCCTGAAGTCCGCCAAGAACCTTTCCGAGAAGTTCGAATCGGCACAAGAGACAGGGTTTCAGTATCGTCTCGAGGCCGAGCTGGCACGGCGGCGACACCGATTCGATGATGCGCTGCGGTTGATCGACGCCGCACTCGAACTCCAGCTGGCCAGTGACAACGTCACCTTCACACGCGAGTCGATGATCGAGAAATGTCGATTGGTTCGAGCCATCTCCATCGATGCCCCGGAGCGAGCCATCGACCTCCGCACGACGATCGAACCGCTGCTCGGGTTGTTCGAGTCCGGAGATCAATCCTCGACCGCCCTCGCCGACCTGATGCGTCTCGAGCTTCGCCTCGTCGATACCACGGTCGAGGCTCGGGAGGCGAAGGAGATACTGGATGCGCTCGCCTCATCAGGCTTCGGGGCGGAGGCGGCGCAGGCAGCGCTGCTTCACGCCGAACTGCTTGCAGGAGAGGGGCCAGACGAAGCTGAGATCGTCGCTGCGCTGGTGGATCTGCGGGCACTTGGAAGGGCTTCGGGAATGCATTGGCTCATCGACGGGGCAGACCGCATCACCCAGCAGTTGGGTGTAGCGATTGATCTCACCGACGCCGCCGAACCGATTGACATTCGCGAATCGGATCGCTCGGTGCCGGAGCACGGCCTGACAGCGCGCGAGGTCGAGGTGCTCTCGCTGCTGGCCAGGGGGATGACGAACAAGGAGATCGGCGCCGAGCTCTATGTCAGCCACCGGACGGTCAGCACCCATGTGTCGAATCTGCTCGCGAAGCTGCACCTGAAGAACCGATCAGAAGCAGCAGCGACCTACCATCGTCTGGGGTTTGCCGACTCGGAGCTCTGATCAGCACTTCGCCGTGGAGTTCGCTCGCTAGCGTCTCGGCGTGGACGTTGGTCGATCGGAACTCGCTCGGCTGACAGCCGGGAAGGGAATTGCGAACACCGCGCTTCGGTGGATTCCCTTCTTCCTACCGATACTGGCCCTTGCCTTTTCGGCGACGACCGAGCAACTCACGACCATCCTGGGCTTCGGAGAGATGGCGGGGCTGTGCGCCCTGCTCATCGGGCGCCAGCTCGACGCCGGCCGCGAGAACATCGTGATGACCGGCGCCCTCGTGCTCGTCGCCTGCTCTGGCCTGCTGGCTTTGTCGGGATCGCTTCCGGTCTTCGCGCTCTCGTTCTTCGTCTTGATCGTTGGTGTCTCGCTCTACACCGTCGCAGGTCACACCTACCTGAGCCGCCGTGTGCCCTTCCAACGCCGAGGTCGCGTGATCGGCCTGTTCGAGACATCCTGGGCGTCCGCACTTCTCATCGGTGCACCGTTGATCGCACTGCTGATCAACGCCGTCGGTTGGCGAGGGCCATTCGTGGCCATCGCCATCCTCAGTTCGATCATGGCCGTCGTCGTCAGTCGAACGACAGACGCAACGGGCTCCACGAAGAACCCTCGCGGCTCGACCGAACGACGGCGACTCACTGGAGATGCCTGGCGGCTGGTATTTGCTTCCGCAGCGATCGCAATGGCGGGTCTCACAACGATCGTCATCGCCGGCACATGGCTCGACGATCGACTCGGCGTCTCCACCGGAGGCATCGGAGCGGTTGCCATGGCCTTCGGGCTGGCTGAGCTGACGTCATCGGTGTCGTCGGCCGCGTTCTCCGATCGAGTCGGCAAGACGGTGAGTACACGCGCCGCTCTGGCCTTCGTGCTTGTTGGTCTCGCCGTCATGACCCAGGCCGATGGGTCGTTGGCGATCGGGATCATTGGACTGCTGTGCTTCTTCGTTGGTTTCGAGTACGCGATCGTGACCTCGTTCGCCATCGTCAGCGAAGCGATGCCCGAGGCACGAGGGCAGGCACTTGCCGCAAACACCGCGGTCGGCACGGTGGCCCGAGGCACGGGAACGGTCGCCAGCGGGTACCTGTATGCCAGCTTCGGAATCAGTGGCCCCGCAGCACTCTCCGCCACTGCTGCAGTGGTCGCTGTCATCCTCCTGACCCGTCACGGTCGAAGCGACATTGGTATTGCGATGTCGCAGAGTGAACGTCGCGATTTTCTCACGCCCCACACGTCAGACCCCTCCTAGCAGCGGAGAATCGGGAAGGGGTGAGAGCGGTGGATGAGATGGGCGCGGGGAAGGCGCGAGGCCGCGCTGGCGTGGGTCGTGTGGTTGGCAGCAAGCGGGCTCAGCGCCGAGGAGCTTTCTAGCCAATCGCTTTCCCCGGGCCCGCTCTTGTTGGCTGGCGGGATCGGCCTGATCGTTGACGCCGGGCTGGGCGTTGCACTCTCCGCGAGCGAGCTCGACGTTGCGAAGACGGCAACGATTCGCCCCGTGACCCGCCCGGCCCCTGACGAGACGGCAGCCACGATGTCGTGGCTCCCGGTTCGGACTACATCGTCCGCGGCACTGTGGGGCAAGCGGGTATTCGACATCACGGGTGCGCTCGTGCTGCTGGCCCTGTCGTCGCCTGTCCTGCTTGTGGTTGCGTTTGCCATCAAGGCGCACGACCGCGGACCCGTCTTCTTCCGCCAAACACGAATGGGCCTACTCGGCCAGCAGTTCGAGATGGTCAAGTTTCGTTCGATGGTCACCGATGCAGAAGCCCGCCGAGGCGGGCTCGAGGGACAGAGCGAGCGCGGCAGCCCGCTGTTCAAGACGACGAACGACCCTCGGATGACTCCGATCGGTCGGCTGGTCCGGGAGCTGTCGATCGACGAGCTCCCCCAGCTGGTGAACATCGTCAGGGGAGACATGAGCCTCGTTGGCCCGCGACCGGCTCTTCCTGACGAGTGCGGAAAGTTCGACCTCACTCTCGGCAGACAAGATCTGGTCACGCCGGGCCTGATCGGTCTGTGGCAGGCCGAAGCTCGCACCGACGCCAGCTTTGCTGGTCAGACCGACGGTATTGATTTGAGCGACAGCCTCGGCCTTCTCGACATCACCGATCTACGTGAGGCAGTCGGCGAGCTCGAGACCGACGGGGCCGGCGGCAACGACGACCCGAGGATGCCTCGATCAACCAAACCGTCGTCAGCGATTCTCTGAGTCGTCACACCTGGTCGATGGCCATTTCGAGCTCGGCGAGCCACGCAGTCACACGCTTCTCGTTCACCCCGAGATCAGACTGCCCGAGCCGCGACCGCGAGAAGATCACCAATGTCGAGCCCGCCGTGCCGTCTTCGAAGCTACCGGCCGGCACAAAACGCACGGTGATGTAGTCGGGGAACCCAAAGAGCCAACTTCGTTGGACGTAGGTGACCAAACCTTCAACCTGTTGCTCACCACTCGCCAGAACCCGATCATCCTGCACGACCTCGACACGCGGTTGCTGGCCGATCATCTGATCCCATGCAGTCGACAACGCCGCGCTGTCGACCCGATAGACGGGCACATCACGATCGAACAGCGCCTCGGGGCCGTCCCCCGCTCGGAATGTGTTCGGGGTCGACGGCCTCGGG
>CAZYLX010000093.1:0-8851 GCA_964648595.1 uncultured Acidimicrobiaceae bacterium | reverse complement strand
CGGGGAGAGCATCGGGGGCGGACGCCGCATCGATGACATCGTTCCAGCGCGCGGCGCCGTCAGGCAACTGGCCATCGGTGCGGACGGCGATGATCCGCAGCTCCGCGTTGGCCCGCAACGATTCGAGTAGCGGCGTGACACGTTCGAGCCGCTCGCTGTCGCAGATGAGCACCTTTGGACGCGAGTCCTCGAGGGCGAACTCCATCTCGGGGCTCGTCCACCATGCATTCATGCCGACAGCCGCGGCTCCGATGGAAGCGATCGCCCAGTAGCTGATCACCCACTCGGGGTAGTTGCGCATCGCGATCCCGACGCGATCACCACGGCCGACACCATGATCGTTCACGAGGTGATGGGCGAGGGCTCGGACGAGCGCAGCAGTCTCATTGTAGGTGAGGCGCTCATCTTCGTAGATGAGGTAGTCCTTGTCACCGTGGAGTGTTGCCAGCTCCCAGATGGTCCGCATGTTGGGCGGTGCCTGTTCGAAGACCCGCATCGGGATGCCCCGAACCTCGGTTTCGACCATGGCAAACCCGCTTCCGGGGAGCACCAGCTCGTTCCAGGCCTCTTTGAAGTATTCGATCACCGGGTCATGGTGGTACAGGACGCTTCACAGGTGCCAGTCGACACAACACACAAACCAAACTGCCGCCGTGATCCGTTGCTAAGGCAACGGATTCAAGTGGCAGTCCCCCCTTTGAACTCGGCCCAGAGACGGAAGGTCTCGAATGGGTAGATCCCCGTCGCGTGGCCGTCGTTCCAGATGAACGAGAGACCCCAGGCGCCATGCATCTGGGCATCGTCGATTGCCAACGGCAGCGGGCTGCCGGGCCGGGGCCACACGTCTTCGTCTTGTTCGCGGTACACGCGGCAGGTTGCACAGGGACAACCAAGACGGACCTCCACCAGGTTGAACTCGGCAACGAGACCGTCGGTCCACTCGAGTGTCACCGTCCCGGCCGGCCGATCGACCGTGATCGATACATCGTTCGGGTCGACGAGCGGGTGGGAGCTGCCGGCGGCGTTCACGCGGCCCATTCAACCACCCAGCTCGCTCAAGCCCGCTCAGGACCGCATCCGCTCACCAGCCGGGTCGAACAAAGGTGACGCCCGCAGTTCGGCGGAGCGGCGGACTCCGAGCACCTCGATATCGAAGACCCCATCGGCTCGAACAAGTTCGGCGGGGATGTAGGCCATTGCGACCGAGGTCTCCGAGCAGTGCGCGTATCCGCCACTGGTGACCCAACCAACAACGGCCCCTCCGTGTTCGCCACCGGGATCGCCGCTCGAAGAAGGCGCAGGCTGGAACCACACGGGCTCGTCGCCGATCACGTCCGCCGCCTCTTCGCCTTCACCGGCCTCGACAGTGAAGGTCACGAGCATCTTGTCCGGACCCGCCGCCGCCTTTGCGAGCAACGCCTCGCGACCGATGAAGTCGCCCTTCCTCGCGGGGTCGAGTTTCACGAACCGGTCGAAGCCTGCCTCGAACGGGCTGTAGAGCGGCCGGTACTCCCGAGCCCACGAACCGAAGCTCTTTTCCAGGCGTAACGAATCGAGGGCTTGGCCCGCGAACAATCGGATGCCGAACTCCTCACCGGCGGCCATCAACGCATCGAAGACCGTGCGCTGGTAGCTGGCCGGCATCCAGAACTCGTAGCCGAGGTCGCCGCTGAAGCTGACCTTCCCGCACAGAACAGGGACGAGTCCGAGATCGAGTCTGCGGAAGCGCATGAATCCGAAGTTTTCGTACGTGACATCATCGTCGGTGAGCTTCTGCAAGACCTTGCGAGCGTTCGGGCCAGCGATCGACAGCCCGCACAGCTCATATCCGAGCGCTCGGAAGCTCAGCTCCGCTCCCCCGTCCGTGAGGAAGGCTGCATGCTGCTGCTCGAACCACCGCTCGTAGTAGCGCTCGGCAACCCCGGAACCGAAGACCATGAAGGACTCGAGGTTCGATGTGTTGCCAGTGGCCCCGCCGATGACGGCACCGAGCCCACCCATCGCAGCACCCACCGCCGGTGGAAGACAGGCAACGGTGAGATCGCCGATCAGGCCACCCTCGTGGTTCACCATCGGCGCCATTGCCATACGACCGGACTTCGGCACGGTATTGGTGATCAGGCGGTCAAGAAAGGCTCGAGCCCCTGGCCCCTCGAACAGGAACTTGGCGAAGCTGGTGGTCTCCATGAGACCAACCGATTCCCGGACAGCGAACGACTCGGCTCGCACCTGATCCCAGGAGTTGGATCGCTTGAAGGTGATCTCCTCGACCGGATCCTCGCCCGCTTCCTGGAACCAGAGAGCCGTCTCCAGCCCAAACGAGGTGCCCCAGACAGCGTTCGCATCAGCCAAGCGGTCGTGGATCGGCGAGGTCTGTAATGGCCGTGCTGCAGGCAGCACCTCATTGGGGAACGTGATGCGGAAGCGACGGCTGTAGTTCTCTCGCACCTTCTCATTCGTGTAGCCAAGCGTCGCGAAGTCGCCGTACCGGGCGATGTCCATACCCCAGATGTCGAAGCCAGGATCACCCTGCGTCATCCAGTTGGCGAGAGCCAAGCCGACGCCCCCGCCTTGGCTCAACCCGGCCATGACGGCGCAGGCACTCCAATAGCCGGGCAGCCCTCGCACCGGGCCGAGCAATGGATTGCCGTCAGGTGAGAACGTGAATGGTCCGTTGACGACGGTCTTGATGCCGGCGTCCGCGAAGACGGGAAAATGGCGGAAACCGACGTCGAGAGATTCGGCGATTCGATCCAGGTCGGGGGCCAGCAGGCGCTGGCCGAAGTCCCACGGCGTGGTCTTCGTTGACCAGGGTGTGCCGCCCCGCTCATAGGTCCCGAGGAGCAGCCCGCCTCCCTCCTGACGCATGTAGATCTCACCGCCGAAGTCGATGCAATGCAGCACCTCGCCCCGCTCCGCGTTGTACTCGGCGACCGCCGGGATGTCCTCAGTCAGGAGATACATGTGCTCCATCGCCAGAACCGGCAACTCGAGCCCGACCATGCGTCCGACCTCACGAGCCCACAGGCCGCCGGCGTTCACCACGTGCTCGCAATGGATCGTGCCGAGGTCTTCGCCCGGCTCGCCGAGTTTGTCGCCCTCGGTCTTCATCAGATGGACGTTCCAGCCGCCGTCGGCCGCCCGGCTGATGTCGCGAGCCCAGGTCCTGCGATAGATCTCGGCGCCGGCCTGTCGGGCCGCCATCGCATAGGCGTTGGTGACGCCGGATGGATCGACATGGCCCTCGTGGGCGTCGTACATCGCGCCGACGAAGTACTCCTCTTCGAGCAGCGGCATCAGGTCCTTGGCCTCGGCAACCGAGATGAGCTCGGTCTCCATACCGAGGTAACGGCCACGAGCGTGCGACATCCGCAGCCAGTCCATGCGCTCCTCGGTGTCGGCCAACATCACACCACCGGTGATGTGGATGCCGCAGTCCTGGCCCGACACCTCTTCGATCTCCTTGTACAACTCGATCGTGTACTGCTGGAGCTTGGCAACGTTCGGGTCGCCATTGAGCGTGTGCATGCCACCGGCCGAATGCCAGGTCGACCCGTGGGTCAGCTCGCTGCGTTCGACCAGGACGACGTCTGTCCAACCGACCTTTGTGAGGTGGTAGAGGACCGACGCCCCGACGACACCGCCTCCGATTACGACGACCTGTGCGCTGCTCTTCATGATTGTGTTGCTCTCCCCATGTCTGTGTTGTCCTCGTCCTGTCAGAAGTCGGTTTCCACGCCACCCTCGGCCACTCGTCGCTCGACGAACGAAACGAGCTCTGCGGCTGCGGCATCGTCGAGCAGCGGAGCTTCGAACTCGGCGAGTGCTCGCTTCACGAGCTGATTGGCCTTGTCGAATGCGGTCGGTTGACCGGCTTCGGTCCACGCTTCGAAGTTCCGCCAGTCGGAGATGAGCGGTTCATAGAACTCATCTCGATAACGGTCTTGGGTGTGCTGTGTGCCAAAGAAGTGACCGGCTGGGCCGACTTCCGCTATCGCCTCAACAGCCAAGGTTGCATCGTCGACGATGATCGGCTGAAGGGCCCGAGCCACCATGTGGAGCAGATCGGCGTCGATCGCCATCTTCTCGTACGACGCGTGGAGGCCACCTTCCATCCAGCCCGCCCCGTGCATGAGGAAGTTGACCCCGCCCATCACGGCTCCCCACAGCGAGAACACGCTCTCGTATGCCGCCTGGGCATCGACGGCGTTGGCCGCGTTGACGTTGGATGAGCGATAAGGCAACCCGTAGCGGCGAGCCAACTGCCCGCCGACCATCGCAGTGCGGAGGTATTCGGGGGTGCCAAACGCTGGGGCTCCCGACCGCATGTCGACGTTGGAGGTGAACCCGCCGTAGACGACAGGTGATCCAGCCCGCACCATCTGGGTGAACGCCACGCCGGCCAGTGCTTCGGCATTCTGGAGTGTCAGCGCGCCGGCCAGCGTGATCGGTGCCATGGCCCCAGCCAGGGTGAACGGAGTGATCACCACCACCTGGTTCCGGCTCGACATCTCCATCACCCCTTGCAGCATCACGTCGTCGTAGCGGAGGGGTGAGCTGGCGTTGATGATCGTTGTGAGCGACGGCTGATCATCAAACGTTGCCTGATCGACGCCTCGAACAATACGCGTCATCTCGATGGCGTCGAGGTTCCGTTGTCGGCCGAGCGAGTACACGTGGAAGACCTTGTCGGTCAGCGTGTAGGCGTCAAGCGTCGCGTACAGGTGACGAACCGACGCATGAACGTCGACCGGTTCGACGGGGAAGCCCGGCACGAGGTGGATGCTCGTGAATGTCTGACAGAGGCGTAGCAAGTTCTGATAGTCGGCACGGTTGCCGCTTCGGCGGGGGCCGTCGAGGCCGGCAACGTTCGGGGCAGATGCCACCGACGCAAAGGCAACATGCTTGCCACCAATCTCCAGATCGTGGGCCGGGTTCGGGGCGTGAAGATGGAACTGCGTCGGCGCAAAAGCCACCAGCGAGTCGATCAGTTCAGGATCGAAACGGACCCGATCGCCGTCGACGTCGGCGCCGCCGGCGACCAGGATGGCTCGCGCTTCGACGTTCAGGAAATCGATTCCCGTCTCCTGCAGGACTCGGAGCGACGCGAGGTGGATCGACTCGAGCTCGTCGTCAGAGACCGCCTTGGTCGGCTCCAACCCCAAGATCGGCTGGGCGAACGGGGCCTGGTTGGCCAACGGGTTGGGAGCGCTCGCGCCGCTGGCTCGCCGCCGGCCGGCCCGTCCACCTCGGCTCACGAGCCGGCGGTCAGCATCTGGTAGGCAGCGTAGGTGTTCTGCATGAGGCAGCCGATGGTCATGGGACCAGTACCCCCTGGCATCGGCGTGATGGCGCCCGCCACCGATTGCACGGCATCGAAGTCGACGTCGCCGACGATTCCGTCGGCGGTGCGACTGATGCCGACGTCGAGCACGGCCGCACCTGGCTTCACGTGGTCAGCGGTGATGATCCCGGCGATGCCAGCGGCAGCGACGATGATGTCGGCCTCGCGACAGACCGCAGCGAGATCGGACGTACGTGAGTGGGCCAGGGTGACCGTGGCGTCAACACCCTTTCGACCCAGGAGCAGCACCTGGGGAAGGCCGACCAACGTCGACCGGCCAACGACGACCGCCCGCTTTCCGCTGGTTTCCACTCCGTAGCGCTCGAGGAGGCGCATCACACCGAGCGGTGTGCATGGCGCGTGACCCGGCTTGCCCCGGACAAGGCGACCCATCGACCGCTCGGTCAACCCGTCAACATCCTTCTCCGGCGGCAACAGGTCGAGCACCGGCTCGGGATCGAGGCCCTCTGGAAGCGGGAGCTGCACGAGGATGCCATGGACCGTTGAGTCATCGACCAGCGCTCGAACCTCCGCCTCGAGGTCGGCTTGGCTGATGTCGGCGGGAAGCCCGAGGTGTCGAGATTGCAGGCTGGCCTCGAGAGCCTTCTTCTGCTTCGATTTGATGTAGATCTGGCTCGGCTTGTCATCACCAACGAGCACCGTGGCGAGGCACACCGCTGGGTTGCCAGCGGCTTCGATGGTCGATGCCACTTCGGCGATCACTTCGTCACGAAGGCGGGGGCCATTCATGATGATCGCTCCCCCCGGGGTGCGTTCGAATTCTCGCATGCGCTGCCTCGCTCCTGCTCGATCGACCGGCAGTGGACCGGCGCGATGGCAGAACGTACCAGTCACCAATCGGCGTCGTCACCGACGCTGGGCGCGACTCTCATTCCGCGAGACACCAGGCCGAAGTAGGAGTGTGAGCCAAGGGAAGACCTCGTCAAGATCTCGTGCAAGGGGTGGTGATCGTCGACGTCCCTGCGATCATCCCTCGGTGCTCCCCTCCAGCTGGCCTGACTCTCGTGGCCAACGGCCTCCGTTCCTTGTCCCACTTCTGCTCGGTGTGGCCGCCTTGTTCTGGATGGCACCGGCCGCTGCGCAGGCCGGGGCGAGTGATGAGGGCCTCTCGGTGTTCGCGGCGATCGTGCTCGGACTCGTCGAGGGGATCACGGAATACCTGCCGGTCAGTTCGACCGGGCATCTCCTCGTGGCGACCAAGATTCTGGGGCTCGGAGGGACCGAGAGCGCCGACCGCTCGCTGGAGGCCTATGCCATCTGCATCCAGGCGGGTGCAATCCTCGCCGTGTTCGTTGTCTACCTCGATCGCATCAAGCAGATGTTCGAGGGGCTGCTCGGCCGCGACGAGGAGGGTCGTCGCATTCTCTTGGCGGTGATCGTTGCGTTCGTTCCCACCGCAATCATCGCCGTCGCAATCTTCGACCTCGTGCGGGACGAGCTCTTCGGCGTGACCCCGATTGCTGTTGCGTGGTTCGTCGGCGGCCTGGTGATTCTTGCACTGTCACGATCGAGTTTCTTCGACCGCGCCGGTGCAGAACTGACCGAGATCACGCTGCGCCAGGCCGGTTTGATCGGAGTCATGCAGGCGCTTGCCGTCTGGCCCGGAACGTCGCGCTCTCTCGTCACGATCATCGCCGGTGTGCTGGTGGGCTTGTCGCTGCGGGCTGCGGTGGAGTTCTCGTTCCTCCTCGGGCTGATCACCCTCAGCGCCGCCACCGTCTTTGCTGGTCTGGGCGACGGACAAGAACTCATCGACAATTTCGGCTACCTCACGCCCCTCATCGGGCTGGTCGTTGCCTTTGTGTCCGCCGTCGCCGCAGTCCGATGGATGGTGGCGTGGTTGAACGATCGAGGGTTCGAGGTCTTCGGTTGGTATCGGATCGGCATCGGCATGGCGGCGTTCGTGGCGATCGGTGCCGGCTGGCTCTGACCCGCGCGATGCAGCTCAGATCGTCTCGAACCAGATGATCGAATCGTCGCGACCGAGCGGAAGATTCGGCACCTCGGTCGACACCCCGGTCGCGATCTCGACCACCTCGACGCGCCCCAGCATCTGACGAACCACCCAGGCACCGTCCGGCGACACACTGACGCTTCTCAGCGATTCCGGGCCGACGGCACGGACGATCTCGCCCGTCGACATGCCGTAGAGCTCAGCTCCGAGGGGAGGCCGAGGCACGATGCCGACGAGGAACCGTTCGCCGGCGACGAGGCGACCGCTTGCGAGGTCAGAGACCGGTGTTGGCCGATCGGTGGGAAGCCAATCGACTCGGCCGTACCAGGCAGTCGAACAGTCCGGTGTCGTCGAGCAGTCGCGAACCAGAACCTCCTCGGCTCCCACCGCGATCAGAGTCCCTTTCAGCCGTTGCTCGTATGACCCGTCGGCCTGGAGTTCGAAGACACCGCCATCGCTCGAGCTGATCACCTCGGGCCCGACGAAGGGATCAGTCCCGCCGAGCATTCGAGCGTTGATCGGCGTTGTGACCTCTCGCAAGACCTCGGATGTTGCCAGATCGATCAGCTGCCAATAGCGGCCACCCTCGGTGCGGGGCCATGTCAGCCACACAGCCTCCGCTCCGGACGGCAAGACGCGGGCTGGGTCACCGATCGGGTTGAACCGAACCGCTGGCGGATTGTCCGAGGCCGCCGCTCGGTAGTCATCGAGTGGGGCCCGGGCCCAGGTCGGAGCATCAGTGGTGAAGATCAGCGTGGAGCCAGCAAGAAACTGGGGCGAGAGCATCGCTTCGCTGACCGTCAGGTCGCCGGTATCGAGATCGAGCACTCGAAGGGGCGTGTTTGTGCCCCCGACCATCAAGGAGAACCCGGTCTTGCGGCCGAGCACCGGGCCATCACCTTGTTCGACACCGGCTGCGATTTCGAGAGGTGGTTCGGGTGCCGACTCGATAGCCGAGGGCTGTGTGGCCGATTCCGATCCCCGCTCGACGACGCCGAGGAGTACAACCAAGGCAATAACGATGCCGAGCACAACAGCCATGCTGAGCAACGGCCAGCGCCGTTCGTTGGGAATGGCTGGTTCGATTTTCGCAGCTGTTGCAGTCGAATCCAGGAGCTCGATCTCGTCGGAAACCATGTCGTCGGAAACTCTGTCGCCGGAACCGGTGCGTTGCGTCACGCCCAGTACGGATCTCGCAGAAGACGCTTCTTGAGCTTGCCGCTTTCTTCCCGCGGCAGCGCTTCGACCACATCGACGGTCCGAGGTCGCTTGAACTTCGCCAGCTGTTCGGCCGCATAGTCCATGATGTCTTGCTCGGTGACGGTGGTGCCGGCCAGCGGTTCGACGACCGCCTTGATCTCCTGGCCCCACTCAGGGTGGGGAATGCCGAACACGGCTACATCAGCGACCTTGGGATGCTGCGACAGAACACCCTCGATCTCTGCCGGGTAGATGTTCGTTCCGCCGCTCAGGATCAGATCAACTCGGCGATCGGCGAGAAACAGATAGCCCTCGTCGTCGAGCCAGCCGAC
>CAZYLX010000092.1:0-8858 GCA_964648595.1 uncultured Acidimicrobiaceae bacterium | reverse complement strand
CACGTGACCTAGCATCGCGCCTCGTGACCCAGACCGCGCCAAGCAGTGATCCAGCAACCAGCAACGGTTGGACCTTCGCCGATGTCTGGGAGGTCGTTGCCGAGAGCATCCCCGAAGCCGACGCCCTGGTCCACGATGGCACGCACCTGACATGGCGGAGCTTTGAGCAGCGGGCGAACGCGGTGGCCCGATTCCTCCTCGACGCAGGCTGTGGGCATCAGTCGAAGGTGGCGTTCTACCTCTACAACCGACCCGAATACTGCGAATTGTTCTTCGCCTGTTCGAAGGCCTCCCTCGTTCACGTCAACACCAACTATCGCTACGCCGACGCTGAACTCGTGTACATCTGGGAGAACGCGGACACCGAGGTCGTTGTCTTCGGAGCCTCCTTCACCGAAACCACCGATCGAATCCGAGCCGATGTGTCGTCAGTCCACACGTGGGTGTGGGTCGACGACGGCTCCGGCGGCGAATGCCCGGACTGGGCAACGCCGTACGAAGGCATCGCTGAAGCCATCGTTGACCGCGTGATTCCAACACAAGGCCGAAGTGGCGACGACCTGGTCCTGCTGTACACCGGCGGCACCACGGGAATGCCAAAGGGCGTCATGTGGCGCCAAGACGATCTTTTCATGGTCACCGACGCACCCAACAAGGCCTCGATGGGTGACGACGTCGACCTCGATGCGTTGCGGGCCCGCACGACTGGGCCGGGTCCGATCAGCCTTCCGGCCTGCCCGCTCATGCACGGCACCGGGTTGTTCAACGCCGTCAACACGCTCTCGCTTGGTGGCGCGATCGTGACTCTCGCATCGACCCGGTTCGCGATCGACGAGTTCCTCGACACACTCGACCACGAACGAGTGAAGAGCACGTTCATTGTCGGCGATGCGTTTGCGAAGCCGATGCTCGCTGCCCTCGATGCCGAACCGAAGCGGTGGGATCTGTCAGCGTTGCGGGTGATCATCTCTTCTGGGGTGATGTGGGGCACCGAGTCGAAGCAGGGTCTCATGGAGCACTGGCCCCAGCTGATCCTGGTCGACACCTACGGGTCGTCCGAGGCGGTCGGTATGGGATCGTCGGTCTCTTCCAAGGCGAACGCAGCAAAGACCGCTTCGTTCTCACTCTCGGATCGGGCAGCAGTCCTGACCGACGACGGCCGCATTGTCGAGCCCGGCTCCGGCGAGGTCGGCAAGGTCGGCATTCGTGGTCGCACTCCCGTCGGCTACTACAAGGACGAGACAAAGAGCGCGGCCACCTTCCCTGTCGTGAACGGCATCCGCTATTCGATTCCCGGAGACTTCGCCACGGTCGAGGCCGACGGCTCGATCACGTTGTTGGGCCGCGGGTCGGTGTGCATCAACACCGGCGGCGAAAAAGTCTTCCCCGAAGAGGTCGAAGAGGTGCTGAAGCGGTTCCCGGGTATCGAGGACGCCATCGCGGTCGGTATACCTGACGATCGTTTCGGACAGGCCGTGACGGCGGTGGTTGCCTCTCCCGCTGCCGGCGGGCTCGATGAAGCGGCGGTCATCAGCCACGTGAAGGCAGCGTTGGCCCACTACAAGGCTCCGAAGCGAGTGTTCGTCGTCGATTCACTCGATCGCGCCGCAAACGGCAAGGTCGACTACAAGCATTGGACGACCCACGCAGAAACTGAGGCCGAGCCCGATGCGTGACCCACGCTTCTGAACGGAAGACAGCCGGTGAGACAGCACCGAGCAGGTTCGTTCGATGATGCATCGATGCGCTAGACCAACGTGATGCCTGTCACAGCAACAAAGCGCTGGAACTTCGCTGATCTCTGGGAGATCTGCACCGAGCTTCGAGGGGCCCAGCGAGCCCAGGTCCATGGCGAAACGACCATCAGCTGGAATGAGTTCAACCAGCGGGCCAACGGCCTTGCCGCCACGATGTTGGCGGCCGGCGTCGAGCAACAGGACAAGGTGGCGCAATACCTCTTCAACTGTCCCGAGTACCTACAAGGCGTGTTCGCGTCCTTCAAGGCCGGGCTCGTGCCCGTGAACACCAACTATCGTTACGCAGACGGCGAGCTGCTGTACCTGTGGGACAACTCCGACTCGGCCGTCGTGATGTTCCATGCGACGTTCGCTCCGACCATCGAACGCATACGCGATCAGCTGCCAAAGGTGAAGCTCTGGCTGTACGTCGGAGACGAGAGCGAGCACGAGTGCCCGGAGTGGGCCACCGACTGGGAAGTGGCGTGCAGCGTCGAGACCGACGGCAACATCGCTGGGCCGTGGGGTCGCTCCGGCAGCGACCGCTGGTTCCTCTACACCGGCGGCACAACGGGCATGCCAAAGGGTGTCATGTGGGATCAGGACACCCTGATCCAGATCAACTCGGCGCGACACGCCATGTCGCTGACACCCGACGCTGACCTCGGCACGTGGCGCACCACGATCGATGGCTTGGGCGAAGCGGCACCCACCGTCCTGCCCGGCGCACCACTCATGCACGGCACGGGACACATCACCGCCATCGGCGTCCTGCTGCAGGGCGGCTGTGTGGTGACGATGCCGGAACGGCACCTCGAGCCAACCAAGCTGCTCGACGTCTGCGAAAGCCAGCGAGTCAACTCCCTCGTGATCGTTGGCGATGCGTTCGCCCGACCCATCGTCGACGCGCTCGAGGCCGAGCCCGAGCGATGGGATCTTTCGAAGCTCATGATCATGGTCAGCTCAGGCGCCATGTGGAGCCAGCCGGTGAAAGAAGCACTGATCGGTCACATCCCGCAACTCACGATCTTCGACTCGTTGGGTTCCAGTGAGGCCATCGGTATGGGTGCCAGCTACTCGACGAAGGACAATGTGTCATCGACCGCTCGATTCGATCTCGGTGAGCGGGCCGTTGTGATCCGTGACGACGGCGAGCTTGTCCAGCGCGGCTCTGGAGACATCGGTCGGGTCGGCGTGGAAGGGCTGATGCCGGTTGGTTACTACAAGGACGAGGTCAAGACGGCGTCGACGTTCCCAACGATCAACGGCATTCGATACTCGCTACCGGGAGACTTCGCGACGATCGAGGAGGACGGCACAATCACGTTGTTGGGCCGCGGGTCGGTGTGCATCAACACTGGCGGCGAAAAGGTCTTCCCCGAGGAGGTCGAAGAAGCGCTGAAGACACACCCGAGTGTCGTTGATGCCATCGTCGTTGGCATTCCCGACGAACGGTTCGGGCAGGCCATCACCGCTGTGGTCGAGACAACGGCCGCATCGGCTGCTGACAGCGACGAACTGATCGCTCACGTGAAGAGTCAGCTGGCTGGCTACAAGGCACCAAGGACCGTGCTGCCCGTCGATTCGCTCACAAGGGCGCCGAACGGCAAGGTCGACTACAAGAAGTGGACGTCCTATGCCACAACGAACGCTTCGGATTGACCAGCCCGCCGAGGCGGTCTGGGAACGTTTGCAATTGCTCGAAACGTGGGAGGGCATCGGAGGCATGGGTGACTTGTATGGCCCCGCGCACGGTCCAGACGGTGGATTGCGGGCCTTCCAGTTCTCACTCCACACCCCGCTGGGAACGATTCACGACAGTGCAGACGTCACCTCGCATGGTCGGGTGATGCACGTACGGACCGCGAACAAGGGTGTTGCGGTCACCATCGACCTGGAGCTACGCGAAAACGGTGGCAGTGAGACGATCGCTGATTTCACGATCGACGCCCATGCCACGAATTTCTTGAGCGGTCCGCTTGCCGCGGCGTTGCGTCACACGCTGGAATCGGGAATCGTTCGAGAAAGCGACCGCATGGTCGAACGCTTGGAGGCAACAGATGTCCGAGAATGAGGTCACCGCCGGCACGTGCTCACTCCCACCCGCCGACTACATCGACGAGACCCGCAAGCTCTACGCCGGGCTCGGCTACGACGCCTACCGGTGGGCGGAGCGTCCAGAGACGCCGCCGTGGACGCCGATCACAGCATCAGCCGAGACGGCCAAGATCACCCTGATCGGGTCGGGGGGCGTCTACCGGGTCGGCCAGCAGGCGTTCCACACCAAGGACGACACGTCGATCCGCTCGATCCCGACCGGCACACCAACCAGCGAACTACGAACCGCACACTTCGCGTACGACCAGGCCGACGCCCGCCAGGACCCCAATTGCGTCCTCCCCCTCGACACACTTCGCGGCCGCTTGACGCCAAACGCCGCCACGTTCATGGGCGGGATCTACAGCACCCGGCGCCTCGCGGAGGAGACGGTGCCCGCTCTCCTGGCTCACTGTGAGGCGGAGGAGCCGGATCTCGTTCTGCTCGTTCCCGTTTGACCGGTGTGTCACCAGTCGATCGGTCTGATCGCACGCCACCTCGAAGCTGCAGGCTTCCCCACCATCAGCCTCACCTCGGCCCGTTCCATCACGGTCGCCGCCAATCCACCCCGGGCCGTCTTCGTCGATCTCCCGCTCGGCCACACCGCTGGGCCTCCGAACGACGAGGCCATGCAGCACCACATCGTCACCACGGCGATTGACCTCGGGGTGGCCATGACGAAGCCGGAGCCTGGCGACCCGGGTCGAATCATCGATCTCGATCTGCGTTGGCACGACAACGAGTGGAAAGAGAACCCACTGTCTTGGTCTCGCCGTCAGGAAGACGCAGGCAACAGCGGAGGCGACGCCGGTGACACTCGAACAGGGCGAAGCGACCAACCTCAGTGGCAGCGGGCAGAGGACGAGACCGCGGCAACTTGACGATGGTGTGTCGAAGGCCACATTCGGCGCACTCCCTATGAATGCCGAAAGTGGATAGCTGCCGAGTGCATCCAGCTGGCAGGGTTGCGACGTAAGACTTCCTATCAGCGGTACCCGCCGCTGATTTGAGCCCGGCGGAAATGAGGGGCCTCCGAGCCGCTCAATGATCAAGGAGATCAACTGATGAGAAGGTTATTTGTTGCGCTCGTCGCGACGCTGTCTGCGCTGGCGGCGCTCGTTGTGGTGCCGGCCGGCGCCACATCCAACTCGGATGTCTATGTGCTTCACGGCATCCCCGGCGTCGCTGTCGATGTGTATGTGAACGGTGATCTCACGCTCGACAGCTTCCAGCCTGAAGGCATTGCCGGCCCCCTGTCGCTGGCGGCGGGCGACTACGACATCGACATCTTTGCCGAGGCTGCCACACCAGCCACCAGGGCCAGCGCCCGCACCGACGCCGCGGTCATCGACGTGACCGCTCCGGTTCCCGGTGGCGAGAGTGTCTCGGTGATCGCTCACCTCGATGCGACCGGTAGGCCGACAGTGTCGGCGTTCGTCAACGATCTGTCTGACACCAGCCGCGAAGAGGGCCGCGTCACGATTCGTCACACGGCCCAGGCACCGGCCGTCGACATCGTCGCCGGCGGCGCCGCTGTCGCCCCGTTCACGAACATCGCCAACGGTGGCGAGAATGTCGCCGATTTGCCGGTTGGGGACTACCCCACCGGTATCGCAGCGACGGGCACCACGGCGGTGTTGTTCGACGCGCCCGTGACGGCAACCGTCGGCACCAACCTCGTGGTCTACGCCATCGGCGACCTCAACAGCAGCTTCACACTGATCACGCAGAGCTTCGATGGCCTCCGGCCTCCGGCCGGCTATGCGCGAGTCATCCACGGCATCCCCGGCCTCACGGTGGACGTCTACCTCAACGGCGAGCTCCTCCTACCCGGGTTCACCGCGAAGAGAGTCACAGAAGCCCTGGAACTCGAAGCCGGCGACTACGACATCGACATCTTCGCTGCGGTGAACAACCCGCCGATGGCCATCCGTGATCGCACCGACAGAGCAGCAATCGACATCACTGCTGCGGTGCCCGCTGGTGCCGACCTCGATCTGGTCGCCCACCTCGACGCCGCCGGGACTCCTGTCCTGACCCCGTTCGTCAACGACAGGTCGATCATCGACGGCGGCATCAATGCTCGGGTCAGCGTCCGTCACACCGCCGAGGCGCCGGCGGTCGACATCGTCGCCGGTGGTGCTCCTGTTGCCGGCCTGACCAACCTCTCGAACGGTGAGTCGGCTGATGTGGAGTTGCCGGCCGGAAGCTACCCGACCGGTATCGCGGCGACTGGCACCACTGAGGCGTTGTTCCCGGCACCGCTGACCTTGGTTCCTGGCCAGAGCGTCACCGTCTACGCCATCGGCACCCTCGGGTCGACCTTCGACCTGGTGGTCCGGTCCGAGACAGGACTCAACCTGGCAAGGCAGTACCGGGGCGCAACCGACGACGCTGGATTCACCGCTCGGCTTTACCTCGCAGCTCTTGGCCGTAATCCTGATGCCAGCGGCTTCGACTACTGGGTGGATCGCCTGGAGAACGAGCAGATGACGTTGGAGCGCATCACCGCATTCTTCATCGACTCAGCGGAGTTCCGTCAACGCTTTGCCAACGTCGACACCGACATGGAGTATCTCGAGCTCGCATACGAGCACGTCTTCGGCCGGGCTCCCGATGCCAGTGGCGAGGTCTACTGGATGGGCCGCCTCGCTGGAGGTTCGGTCACCCGTGAGGGCCTGATCGTGTTCTTCGCCGACAGCCCGGAGTTCCGGGCCTACACCGGCACCAACTGATCAATCCATCCCAAGCACTCGAACTGCCACCGGGAACCGTCGCTCTGGCGACGGGGAACGGCGGCAGTTCCCTTTTTGGGACCTCTCAGCCCGTGTATGGATCGAACTGCGGTGGTCGCTTCTCCAAGTAGGAGGCAACTCCCTCCTTGAAGTCGGGGCGTCGCAGTGACGCACCCATCAGTTCGATCGACTCGGACACCGCGTCGTCGACCGACATCTCGCGATGGCGGTACACCTGGTCCTTCATGATCGCCATCGACGTCGGCGCCGACGATGCCGCCATCTTCTTGGCGTAGGCCATGGTCTCTGGCAGCAGCTGCTCGGGCTCCATCACCCGATTGACCACACCGAGCTCCTTCGCCTCTTCCGCCAGGAAGACCCGACCCGACATGAGAAGGTCGAGCGCCACCGACTGGCCAACCAGCTTCGGCAGATACCACGACGATCCGTACTCGGCGATCAAGCCGCGATGGGCGAAGGCAGTTGTGAACTTCGCCCCAGCAGCGGCAAAACGGATGTCGGCCGAGATCGCATAGACGAACCCGAGTCCGGCGCACGCTCCGTTGATTGCGGCGATGATCGGCTTCTTGATCTGGAGATGCCGTCGGGTGTCACGCAGATCTGGTTCGCCGCTCCGCTCGCTGCTGATTGATCCCCCAAGACCCTGGAGGAGGTCCATGTCAGCACCGGCACACCAGCCGCGACCGGCACCGGTGACCACGATCACCCGGACGTCGGGGTCGGCCTCGGCCTTGTCGAGGAAGTCGTGGTAGGCGGTGCCAAGGGCGGCGTTCCAGGCATTCAGCCGGTCTGGTCGATTGAGGGTGATGAGCGCGACACCTTCGTCGACGGCGTAGAGCACCGGCGCTGAGTCAACGCCCTCGTTGGAAGCGCCGCCGGCTGTGGAATCCGTTGTCGTCTCGGTCATGCCGAGACGCTACGACGGCATTCGTTGCACTGCCAGTTCCGGCTCTATGCTCGACCCGCTCTCGACCAACCCCACACGAGCGGAGAACCCCCATGACAGACCTCGGATTCGACGGCAAGGTAGCCATCATCACCGGCGCAGGCGGTGGCCTTGGCCGCGAACACGCGCTCGAATTCGCCAAGCGCGGCGCTCGAGTTGTGGTGAACGACCTCGGTGGCGCGCTCGATGGCAGCGGCAGCTCGGCAAGTGCGGCCGAGGCAGTGGTTGCCGAGATCGAGGCCCTCGGCGGCGAAGCGGTTGCCAACCGAGACAGCGTGGCAACCCCAGAAGGCGGCAAGGCCATCGTGCAGACCGCCATCGACGCCTTCGACCGCGTCGACATCGTCGTGAACAACGCCGGCATCCTGCGCGACAAGACCTTCCACAAGATGGAACAGGCCGAAATCGAGGCCGTGCTCGATGTTCACCTCCGCGGTGCGTTCTACGTGACCCAGCCGGCCTGGCTCCACTTCCGTGAGCAGGGGTATGGCCGAGTCATCAACACCTCGTCGAACTCCGGTCTCACCGGCAACTTCGGTCAGGCCAACTACGGCGCAGCCAAGATGGGCCTTGTCGGGCTCACCCGTGTGCTGGCCGCAGAAGGGGCAAAGAAGAACATCATGGTCAACGCCATTGCCCCCGTTGCCAAGACCCGCATGACAGAGGATCTTCTGGGCGGCTTGGCCGAGCAGCTCGATCCGAGGCTTGTCACCCCCGTCGTGATCTATCTCGCCCACGAGAGCTGCGAGACCAGCGGCAACGTGTATTCCGCTGCCGGGGGCACCATCGCTCGCTACTTCATCGGTCTCACCCAGGGGACAGCCCGAGGCCAGGAGATCACCCCCGAGTCCGTGCGCGACGACTGGGAACAGATCAACAACGAAGATGGCTACATCGTGCCGTCCGGACCTGCTGACGAGTTCGGCAAGCTCATGCAGCAGTGGAGCTGATCGCTCGGTGCCGGTTTCGCTTCCCAACACCGATCGCTTCGACGACGCCGTCGACGACCTGTTCGCCCCGTTGCGTGGAAACGCCGTTGTCGACCAAGTGTTCTACACGGCGAGCAAAGCGGCCGAGTTCTCGATGGTGTGGCATGCGTTGTCGATCGCCGGCGCTGTCTTTGTGCCGTCGCTGCGACCTCACGCGGTTCGGATGACCGTTGCCCTCGGCGTCGAGTCCGTTCTGGTCAACGGGATGATCAAGCCGATCTTCGACCGCCAACGGCCCGATCTGATCGATGGTGCGCCTCATCTTCGTCGACCAAGAACCACAAGCTTCCCGAGCGGGCACGCGTCATCGGGATCGATGGCCGCGGTACTGCTC
>CAZYLX010000091.1:0-8896 GCA_964648595.1 uncultured Acidimicrobiaceae bacterium | reverse complement strand
ACCACAAGCACCGACATGATTCTTGGATCGATTCTGTCGGAAACGATCCGTCCATCGAGGGAAGGAATCACGCCCATGCGTCTTTCAATCAATCTCCGTGCTCCAGAAATCCTGTACGTGGACGACTCGACCGACGACCAGCTGCTTGCCGTCGAGGCCGTCGAAGCAACGGGTCGGGACAACGACCTGCGAGTTGCCAGTTCGGCGATCGAGATCTGGACGACGCTGCTCAACCGACTCGAAACAGGATCTCCGCTTCCGGGCCTCCTCGTGGTCGATCTCCATATGCCCCAAGTCGACGGCCATCTCTTGATGGACAAGTTGGCGGAAGACCCGGACCTGTCGACCATCCCTGTCGTGGTCCTGACCACGTCGGCTGATCCCATCGATGTCCGGACAGCCAACGCGAACGGCGCCTACCGCTACCACGAGAAGCCGCACCGCTTCGACGACCTCGTCGAGCTGTGGGGCAGCATCCTGGACCTGGCCGAAGGCTGAACATGTTTCGACCCGTCCTCCTGCTGTGCGAGGAGAACGAGCGGGCAGCGTCAATCGTTCGGATCCTCGATCTCAACGTCCGCGACGTCGATTGCCTGACGATCGTCGCGAGCACCGTGAAGGAAGGGCTCACGGTTCTCGCGGAACGGCGCCTGAGCGTGGCTGTCGTTGCCGACCCGTGCCAAGCCGTCACCATCCAGCGTCTTCATCGGTCTGTTCCTGGGCTGGCGATTGTCTCGGTCGTGACCGAGCTCGCCGACGTTGGGCTCGCCCTCGAGGCCGGTGCTCACCAACACGTGCTCGACGAGGCTCTCACCCCGGACAGCATCGAGCAGGCGATGGAACGAAGCCTCGCAATCAGCGCCGTAGACCATCATGCTCCAGACGAGGAAACGGTCGACATGCTCATGGCGCTGCTGGCCCACCACATGCGCGAACCCCTGCGGAGCGCCCGGCTCTACAACGATCGCGCCGTCGTCGGTACGAAGCAACGGCAATGGCACGACAGAATCGAAGAGGTCTTGGGTCATGCCGACCTGCTGATGACCTCGCTCTTGGCCTACCTACGGGTGGACGCCCATGAAGTTGGGCCAGTCCGAAGCGTCGATCTCGGATTGGCCGAGGAGGAGCTGCGTGAGCACTACGGCTCGCTCGGAGCGACGCCGAAGACCATCACCTGGGCCCTCGAAGGCCTGGTGCGCTGCCAACCCGAGTCGCTGATGGAGATGGTGCGCATCATCGTCGACAACGCGCTGCTCTACAGCGGGAACGCGTCACCAAAGGTCGATGTGTCGTCGACCGTCGTGAAGGATCACGTCCTGATTCGGGTGACCGACAGCGGCCCCGGCATCAGCTCGATCAACCGCGAGCGGGCCTTTCGACCACTCGAACGCCTGACCGAGGAAGGGCCCGGGGTCGGAATCGGGCTGGCCATGGCACGACGGCTGGCCGGGCTCGCTGACGGCGATCTCTTCATCCAACCGGGGACAAGCGGTGGCACCACGCTGGTACTGAGGCTCAGGGCTGCCTGATCTGGCTCTCTGGGCCTCTACGGTTCCCATCATGAACACTACGGTCAGTGAGCGTCGGGGCACCGGGCGACAGCCAGACCGAAAGCCGGATCAGCGACCCCACGTGGCCATCGTCGGTGGAGGAATGGCGGGTCTTCATGCGGCGCGGGCGATACGCACCGACGCGATCAGACTCACGGTGGTCGAACCGACCGGACACCACCAGTTCCTCACTCGGCTGGCTGCCGTAGCCGCGGGAACCCAGCCGGCCAGTGACGCCGCCGCGCCCCTGACCGAGATGCTGCCCGACGCAGACATCCAGCCCGCCACCGTGCTGCGCATCGACGAGGCTCCGGACCAGGTGCGAGTCATGCTTGACGACAATCGAGTGCTTGACGCGGATGTCGTGATCGTCACCGCCGGAGCCGAGACCCGTACGCCACCGGTCGACGGGTTTCACCGGGCGATGAGCCTTCGTTCCGCCTCCGATGCCATCGGCATTCGCCAGAAACTCGAGCCAACGGGCCAACCAGGAGTCGAGCGGCTGATCGTGGTTGGTGGTGGCGCCACCGGCTGCCAACTCGCGGCGGCCGCCGCGGTTGCCCACCCCGACCTCGACGTCACCTTGATCGAAGCGACAGCGAGGGTGTTGTCCGCGTTTGCTCCCGCACTCGGTCGACACGCAGCCAAGGTGCTCCGACGTCGCGGTGTCGACCTCCGGTGCGAGTCGAGGGTCGAAACGATCGGCGAACGGGGGCTCACGCTGACCGCTGATGGCACCGGATCGAGCGAGGCACTCGACGGGTTGGTGGTCTGGGCCGGCGGAGTGAAGGGAACGGGTGACACGTTCGGTCTCGGCTCGACCCGCGACGGTCGCCTGGTGATCGAGGAGACCGGGCGGACGACGGGGTCGGCTCGGGTCTTCGCCGCCGGCGACATCGCTGCCCACACCGATCGCCGGGAGGGCCTCCGTCCAATGTCGGCGCAGATCGCGGCCCAGGCCGGACGGGGTGTCGGCGAGAATGTTCAGCGGTTCCTGGCTGGACAAGCCCTGAATCCACTCTCCCTTGCGGACCTGGGGTGGGTGGTTGATCTGGGTGGAGGACAGGGTGTCGCTGACCTCATCGGCCTTCCGCTTGCCGATGACCTGTCAGCTCGGCTCGTTCCACTGCTCCACACCGCAATCGACTATCGAAATCTCTGGCAGCTCGGTGGCATCGATTTCATGCGCCGCTTCGGCCCGGGCTCGACGAACGCTCCATCACTCGAGCAGCTGGCCGCTGACCTTGCTGCCTTTGGTGTGGATCTTGACGATCCGGGGATCAGACCCAGCTGAGCACTCGATGAAGGCGCGAGCTGTGGACTCCCCAGGCCAGGCCTACCAGCGCAGCGGCGATGAAAGCATCGAGCCAGTAGTGATTGGCCGTGAGAACAACAACGACCGTGGTGATCGCCGGGTGGATGACAACAAGCCAGCGCCACCGTGAGTCAAAGATCCAGATCGTGCCGATCGAGACGAGCAAGGCCCATCCCACGTGAAGCGACGGCATGGCGGCGATCTGGTTCGCAGCCTCGGCAATCCCAAGGTCGTACGGACTCGGCCCGAACTTCGCTGCCGTGTCGACGAACCCGGCCCATCCGAGCATGCGGGGTGGTGCCAGCGGATAGAGAACATGGATCACCATTCCGATCGCGGTCACGGCAACCAACGTGTTCCGGATCCGACCGAATTTCTGTCGGTGAAAGGCCCAGGCATAGGCAAGGAAACCGATCGTCACCGGGAAATGAGCGGCGATGTAATACACGTTGGCCGTTCGCAGAAGACCGATCTGGTCGAGGAAGTCCTTCTGGAAGAGCCGCTCACTCGGCAGTCCGATCGACCGCTGAAAGCTGACCACCTCGCGAGCGTGGCCGAGCGCAACCGAATAGTCCTCGGAAGTGACGCCCCGGACTGCGGTGTAGAGGAGCCAGAGGGCACCAAGAACAGCGACGTTGCCGACCAGATCGAGGAGGCGGTTCGTCGGGCGCTCCGGCGCTCGGGACTGCGGGGGCGCAGAGGAAGTATCGGGCTCTACGCATTCCGTTTTCGAGATGGTGACTGCCATGAGAAATCCCGTACCTCTGAACCATCGGAGGATGGGTCGCGCCCAGGCTGGATTCCTACCCGAATTGACCCTCCACCCGCACGAGACAAGTTACCTCAACAGGTAAGGCCTTGTCTCTCACGTTCTTTCGGAATGTTTGAAACACCGCCTGAGCTCAAGATGTTCCACTGGGCACGCTTGCTCATCGAGAAATCGGGTGAGCAGCGGAATCCGGTGCCCCGAAGACCTTCGGCCGATCGGAACACTCAGTCGAAACGGCGGCGATGGCGCTCGTCGACGCGAGCTGCGAGAGCAGCCGCTTCGGTTCGGCGAGACATCCCGAGCTTGTTGAACAGCCCGGACACGTAGTTCTTGACGGTCTTCTCAGCCAAAAAGAGCTCATCGGCAATCTGGCGGTTCGAGCAACCCTCGCCGATCAGATCGAAGATGCGTTGCTCCTGCGGTGTGAGCTCAGACAGCCGACCCTCGTCGCTGTCCTTGAGGCGTTGCATACCGAGCCGAACTTCGGCTCCGTCGAGCAACTGCGCACCAGAGGCCACCTTGCGAATCGATTTGATCAGATCGTTGCCCCGAATCTGCTTCAGCACATACCCGGCGGCTCCCGCCATCGCAGCGTCGATCAACGCTTGGTCGTCGGCAAACGACGTCAAGATGAGGCAGGCGACGGACGGAACATCGGAACGAATCTGGCGGCACACCTCGATGCCATTGCCGTCGCTGAGGCGAACGTCGAGAACGGCGACGTCCGGGATCGTCTGCTGCACGACGTTGATGGCGTCTGCTGTGTTGCCGGCCTGGCCAACAACCTCCATGTCGGGTTCGGCGTTGACGAGATCGCCGACGCCCTTGCGGACGATCTCGTGATCATCGAGCAGAAAAACGCGAATCAGCGATGGAGTGGACTCCGCAGATGCCATGGAACACCAGTCTTCCATGGTGGAGCGCCTTCGCCGACATCCCGGCCATACTTGTCTCCATATGATTCCAGGAGGGTCACGATGACCGATCTGATCGATGCACCATCCGCCGTCGTCGTAGCTGTCGGCACTTCGGCCGAACGTGGGAAGACGCTCGGCGACCATTTCGCCTCAGCCTTCGGGGTCGAGTCGCGTTCGGTACACATCGACGACTCCACCTCGTCGTCCACTCGAGCTGAAGGCAGTGCCAGCGACGCAGATCTGTCGCCGGAAGAACGTCTTGCCGTCACCATCTGCGACGGCATTCCGCCGGACGCGCTTCTCGTGATCGAGAGCGAACACGCCGACCGTTGGCGCGGCCGTCACTCCGTGGCCGAGCATCTCATCGACGCATTCTCCGGCCCGGCGATCGCCGTGGGTCCACATGCCTCGGCCGCTGTGCCGGACGGGCCAATCCTCGTCGCCCTCGACGGCTCCGAGTCAGCCGAGGGATCGCTGGCCACCGCCGCTCGATTCGCCACAGCGCTCGGTCGCCAGCTCGAGTTCGTTCGAGTCGTCGGAGAGCCACTCCATCCCGACCCGAATGGTTCGCTCGAAGCATCGGCCGCGGCATACCTCCACGGCCTCACGGAGCGAACGGCGAGTCAGTTCGGCGATCTCGGAGCCAAGACGACGGTCCTGACGTCCAACGACCCAGTCTCGGCCATCACTGCGCTGGCCGACGAACGGGCAGCAGCCCTCGTTGTGCTCAACTCGCGGGGCGACCGTTCAACCAAACGATCCTCGATGAGTCGAACAGCGGCTGGCCTCATTGCCGATGTCGGCTGCCCGGTGATGGTCACGACCGCCTGACAGCAGAGAGGGCAGCCCGGTCAGTCCTCCGCCGGAACGATTACCGTCGGCACACTCGGCTGATGGGCCAGCGCCGAAGCGGTCGAACCCATCAGGAGATACTCCAGGCCGTGATGACCTCGAGCACCGACGACCAGTGCGTCGGCGTCGGCATCGCGCAGCACCGAACGAGAATCACCCAGGATGACTTGGGTCTCGACGGTCCGGCTCGAGGCCGACGGCCGCGCGGTCCGCATGCGCTCGACGGCTGCATCGAGCATGTCGGTATACCGCTGCTCGAGATCGTCGATCTCGACGAGGATTGCGCCGTCGTAGGACATCGGCGGCGACCAGGCGCTGACGGCCACGATGACGGCGTCGGCCGGTGTGTTGTCGAACGCCCACAGCAGCGCGGCATCGCTGTTGGCCGAACCATCGACGCCAACCGCAATCCGCTGCATCTGCTGTGCCGGCTCGCCGGCGTCGGGGACGATCACAACTGGAGTGCGACTCTTCGACGCGCAGTAAGCACTGATCGAACCGAGCACAGCGCTGGCCACAGCCCCTCGGCCCCTGGAGCCGACCACGAGCAGCGCCTGCTTTTCTGCGATGTCAACCAGGCACTGACCGGCATGGCCTCGCCGGATCAACGGCGGCAGCGTCTCCCTCCCCTCGAGGCGAGGGAGAGCATCTTCGATCGTCTGTCGGGCGAACGCCTCGAAGTACGAGTCGGGGGGAGGAACCGCTGACCCACCTAGGGGTGCTGATACCCCCCACCATGGTGTTGTCCAGGCCACGACGAGCTGCACGGGTCCGCTCGTATTGGCCGCGGCCCACGAAAGGGCGAAGTGCGACTGCGGCGATCCGTCGAGCCCCACAACGACTGCAGCGCCGGCCTTGCCGGATCCGCTCACATCCTGCTTCTCGCTCTGTTCGACGTCGGTCATGTCAACGATCCTCGTACAGGTCGTCCATCTTCTGGAGGCGGATCGACAGCTGCTTTGCGATCGACTTCGTGAAGCTCGGGTTCTCATCGAGAATCGTGTCGAACCGGTTGTAGGGAATGACCAGCACGGAGGTCTCGGTGACAGCACTGACCGTTGCGCTCGCCACCACATTCGCTCCGAAGAGCCCGAGCTCACCGATGAGCCCCCCGGCACCGACTTCGGCGACGACCTCGCCGCCGATCTCGACCTGCACCGAGCCACTCACGATGACGTAGCCCTCGTTGTGACGATGGCCTTCAGCAACGAGCTTCTGGCCAGGGGAAAGAACCGCTTCGTCGGCGGCAGACGCCAGATGCTCGAGCGCCTTCCTGTCCGCGTGCTCGAACAGTTCGATTTTCTTCAGTCGTTCGACCTTGGCGTTCGGATGATGAAGCGATGGCACGATGGCTCTCCTGGTTGTCTGGGTCTGGCTGATGGCTCGTGCTGGATGATGGGTCAGGAACGGGGCCGGCGCCAGCTGATCGCGCCACTCATGGCTCACTGTGCCGCTTCCACCGTTGAACGGGAAGAGACCAAGGTCACCAGTGGTTGAGCCCCGTGTGCCCTCTCCTTCACTCCCCGATCTCCTTGACGAGTACGAACGGGCGCTGGCCTACACCAGCGATCTCTGGACCGACCTCACCGCAGACGAAGTGCGCTGGCGGGCCGACAAAGACTCGAGCGCGATCGGCTGGCACCTCGGTCATCAGCCCGCTGTCGCACACTTCATGGTCCGCAATCTGACCGCGGCCGAGCCGAGTCTCGATCCCGCCCTGGATGCACTCATGGACTCGGCAACACCACCCTCGGATCGCGGGGATCTTCCCGACATCGAGGAACTCAGTGCCTACCGCGACGGCGTCGCCGAGCGAGTTCGTGTGCGCATCGGCGACATCGTTGCCGGTTCGGTCGGCGCACCAGGTCAGCTCCGTGTCATCGGTCAGATGCTTCTCGTCGCCGTGATCAACCACGAGTACCAACACAGCAAGTGGATCGGCGAGGTCCGGTCTGAGATTCACCGACGATCCCTCCCGCCGCTTCCGACATCGCCGGCACTCGACGTCATCGACGGCTACAACGTGGTCGTCGTTGCCTGAGCTGTCGCTCATCGAACGCGCGACAACTGACCGGCGCAGAACCGGGTCCGATCAGGCGGCACCGATGGTCGTGCGATGCAGGAGTCGGTGCTGCCCGTCGAACCCGCCGGTTGCCCGATGGAGCACTGAACGGTTGTCCCACATGACCAGCATGTCCGGCTCCCACTTGTGGCGATACACGAACTGGTCCTGGGTCTGGTAGCCGTAGAGCTCACCGAGGAGCGCCCGAGCGTCCGGTTCGTCCATTCCGTCGATCCCGATGATGTAACCGAGGCAGCTGAAGAGACCGAGCCGCCCCGTCTCGGGGTGAGCCCGAACGATCGGGTGTTGTTGCGTGGCCATGGCCTCGGCTGAGGGACGAATGGCCATGCTGCGGCCCTTCTTCTGATCGGCGTCGCCGTAGAAACCGTCTGGTGCGTAGCCGCCCCGTGCCGAGTGAATCGCCATCATTCCTTCGAGACGTTCTCGGAGTTCGGTCGGCATCGCGTCGAGCGCCGCGTGCTGGTCAGCAAAGAGCGTGTCGCCACCCTCGGGTGGAACGATGACGGCTCGCAAGCAGGTGCCCGACGGAGGGCGAGCCTGGAAGCTCCAGTCGCTGTGCCAGTTCTCGGCGAACAAGGGTGCTGTTTCGTCCGCGACCCGTTCAACGGCAATCACATGGTCTCGCCCGTCGATCGGAGCGATGAACGGGTCGTCGCCGAAGGCGCCAAAGGAAAGAGTGAAACGTTCGAGATCGTCGTCGGTCATTGGCTGGTCGGGGAATGACAACACATGATGTTCCAACCAGGCATCCCGGATCTCAGCGATCGTCCCTTCATCGAGGGAGGCTCTGAGGTCAACACCGCTGACGGTTGCCCCGCATGCCTGACCCGACGGTGTCACCTCGATCGACGAGAACGCTCTTGTGGCCATGACCGGACGCTACTGCTGGCGCCCCCGCGGCCGCCAGCTCCCACGCGGTGTCCCGCAATCGCCGAATCGGACAGAGGTCTCCTTCCGTATCATCCGAACGTCTTTTGCTTCGGGCCGCAGCCACACTGCGGCAATGAACGCGAAGAACACCCCGGCGAACGTCTTCGACACAGTTGTGGTCGGCGCTGGCATCGCCGGCTTGTCATGCGCCAGGAAGCTCACCGTCGCCGGTCAGTCGGTCGTGGTGCTCGAAGGACGCTCACGGATCGGCGGCCGCCTGCTCTCCGACCCGGGAACCGGCCTCGATCTCGGCGCTTCGTGGTTCTGGCCGAACGAGCCTCGAGTCAACGCCGAGATCGCGACGCTTGGCGTCCGGACGCATCAACAACACCTCGCCGGCGATGCCCTCTACCAAACTGCCGGCGGTGTGCGGCGACTCGAGGGGAATCCGATCGACGTATCGAGCGGGCGTTTCTCGGATGGCGCCGATTCTTTGACCGAGGCGCTCCGAACGTCGATTCAGCCAACCGAGGTGCGGCT
>CAZYLX010000090.1:0-8978 GCA_964648595.1 uncultured Acidimicrobiaceae bacterium | reverse complement strand
CCGCGATGTTGGGGCAGGCAAATGCTGTCCCGCAGTCGGTGCTCAGCCTCCTGCGATAGCGGTTGGCGGGTGGTTCGGGGTCAACCTCAACAGGAGGGCCCCGGACCACAGCTCGCTTCCTCGTCACAACTCCAAGATTCCCGCCGTTCAACAGCACTACTGATCGAACAACGAACACCGAAACTCATTCGGTACAAGCGGAACAGGACACCTGCTCATGGCCTTCATAGATGGTCTCTCCACCGGTCTCGACACCACGGCAATCATCGATTCCCTGCTCGCGGTCGAACGGCTGCCCCAGCAGCGCATCATTGCGCGACGGGAACGGAGCCAGGAAGCATCCAAACAGCTCGGCTCCCTCCGCACGAGTGTCACCAAGCTCCGCAACGCAGCAGCAGATCTGCGTCTCGGGTCCGGTTGGCAGCAGTTGTCCGCCACATCCTCGTCCGAGTCGGTGCAGGTTGAAGCCAGCTCCGGGAGCTTCACCGGAGCGATCACGTTCCAGGTCGACTCCGTGGCCAGTCGCAACGTTGTCTACTCCGACACCGTGTTCGAGTCGCTCGATACCGCCGTTGGCCTTCGTGGATCGCTGAGTGAGGTGATCGCATCGATCAACAGCGATTCCGAGCTCGGCTACTCCGCCGTTGCTGTCAACACCGGCAACGGCTATCGGCTGCAGCTGGCATCCGATGAGAGTGGGGTTGCCGCGGCGATCGCTCTCGACCCCGGTCTCGCCCTCGACGCCGGTGGGTTCACGACCCTCACCGAGGGGAGCGACGCCCAGATCACCTTCGACGGTCTCACGCCATACTCGATCACTTCATCGACCAATTCCTTCGCTGGCATCATGCCCGGGGTCAACGTCACCGTTTCCCAAGCGTCCGCCACACCGGTCACCGTCAGTGTTGCGCATGATTTCGAGCAGATTGCTGACTCGGTCACCGAGCTCATTGCGCAGTTCAACGAGGTGAAGACGGCGATGGCATCGGCCACCAAAGTGAATCCCGACCTCGCTGAGCAGGCACCGCTCGCTTTCAATTCGAATGTCCGCCGATCGGAACAGGGACTGTTGCGAGCGTTGGTCGATCCGGTCGACGCCAGCAGTTTCGGAGCCCCGAGCCTTCTGGGAGTCAGCCTGCAACGCGACGGAACGGTCACCTTCGACCGCGACAAGTTCATGGAAGCAGCGACCTCTGATCTCGAGCAGGTCACTCGCATGTTCACCAGCGGCTTCGAAGAAGGCGCTGAGGCCGGAGTACTCGACCGGATGGTTGCTGCTGCCGACATCGCCTCGGCCTACGGAACCGGGCTGCTGTCCACAGCCGAAGAATCTGAGAAGTCTCGCATCGAGAGCTTCACCGACCAGATCGATGCTTTCGAAGAGCGTCTGGAACGCAAGGAAATCCAACTCCGGAGGCTCTACTCCGGTCTCGAAGTCGCTATTGGCAGCCTGAACAGCCAATCGAACTGGCTGGCAGGCCAGCTCGGCTCACTCTCCAACAACTCGGGGAACAACTAGATGAACGCCAGACTTGCGCAGCGATATCACCAGGACGGCATGTCCGTGACACCGGGCCCTCAGCTCGTTGTCAAGCTCTACGAACGGCTCCTGCTCGACCTTCGGCGTGGCGCCCAGGCCATTCTCGATGGAAGCGTCGAAGCCGCCCACGAGCAGCTGGTCCATGCTCAGGACATCGTGTTCGAGCTGAACCTTGCTCTCGACGTCGATGCATGGGACGGAGGACCGGCTCTCCGATCGATCTACGAGCATCTGAGCGGACAATTGATCGAGGCGAATGTCAGGAAGTCGGCTGAGACGGTCGGCGAATGCATCGACGTCGTCGCCCCACTCGTTGGGGCCTGGCAGGAAGCATTGGTCATCACTCAGACCGAACGACAGCACACGACGCAGGCGACTGCGCCTGGTGGCCCGCGCGGGTCGATCAGCGCATGACTGAGTCCCCGGACCAGCCCGACTGGAAGGCGATCCTCGACCTGTACGAGGCCGGGTTGGCCCACCATCAGTCGTTGGTCGACGGCGGGGCCACCGAAGACAGCAGTCCGTGGCCTCCGGCGGCCTTGCCGACGACACCACTTCCCGAAGAGTTGCGGAACCGCGCCGAGACGCTTCTCGGCAAGAGCCACGGCTTGATCGACGACATCGCAGGTGCCCTCGCTGCCCTCCCACCTCGTCGCCACACGCGGCCTGCGCACCGCGGCACGCCTGGTCAGCCTCGTTGGACCGTGACCCTCTGACCGAGCCGGGCCAAACGCCCCCTCATACGGTCTGACACCAGGCCGAGGCTTCCCTCCGAGCGAGGATGCTCGATGAATCAGACGCCCAAGGACGGGTGTGCACACCGGCAACAGCCGGTGTGATTCCCCGTCCTTCCAGGAGTGCCTGACATGATCATCGGAGATCTGACAACGCAGAGCCTGACCGCTGCTCTTCATGGTCTTGAAGCTCAGCAACAGGCTCATCAGCAGAACATCGCCAACGTCGAGACGCCTGGTTATCTGGCCCGTCGAGTCAGCTTCGAAGACTCGCTTCGCAACGCCATCGAGAGTGGCCGCCCGGCGATGGCCGGCGTGGCCCACTCCAACACGACCGATGCCACCCGCATCGATGGCAACAACGTCCGCCTCGATCGTGAGCTGACGGCCATGTCCGAGAATGCCCTCAAGCAGCAGCTCGTCACTGAAGCCCTTAACGCTCAGTACCGACTGATTCGTACGGCGGTGAGTCGCTGATGAGCGGGCCGTTCCACTCACTGAGCATCGCCTCGTCCGGCATGGACGTGTACCAAACGTGGCTCAATGCCGTCGCCGACAACGTCGCGAACATCAACACTATTCGGAGTACCGACGAAGCCGCCTATCAAGAACGATTCGTCGTGGCGCAGTCCATCGAAGAAGGTGGGCGACCGGCAGGCGCAGCCGTCACCGCCGCTGAGTTCGGCAACCCCCGTGGGCGTCAATTGTACGACCCCAATCATCCTCTCGCCGACGAGGACGGAATGGTGCTCGGCCCCGACATGGACCTGACCGACCAGATGACGCACATGATGGCTGCACAACGGGCCTACCAAGCAAACGTCAACGCCTTTGAGCGAGCCCGGGATGCGTATCTCCGTGCGCTCGAGATCGGTAAGTGATCCGATGATCAATCCCGTCCAATCCGTCAGCGTCGGCAACCTCGGTGGTGCCGGCTCCGCACCCACCCGTCAGGTCGATCCCGGCGGCGCCAGTGGCTTCGGCAATTCCATCGGTTCGGCTCTCGACAGCCTGAGCAACGCCGAGAGCCGGGCTGACGCTGCCGCTCTGGCAGGTGCGACCGGCGATCTCTCGTCGGTGACCGACTACATGGTTGCCGCAACGGAAGCCCAGCTCGCCACTGAGGTCACGGTCGCAGTCCGCAACCGGGCCATCGAAGCCTTCAACGACATCATGAGGATGCAGGTCTAATGGCAGGAACAAGCTTGGAAGCCTTCGGTGGCTCGACGGTCCAATCGATCCGTCGGATGAACATGAACCAGCAGGTGCTGCTGGGCGTTGTGTT
Source organism: uncultured Acidimicrobiaceae bacterium (assembly GCA_964648595.1). GTDB lineage: Bacteria > Actinomycetota > Acidimicrobiia > Acidimicrobiales > SZUA-35 > SZUA-35. The sequence goes on along the minus strand of CAZYLX010000090.1, from coordinate 5,419 downwards.
CGTCGGCATCGTGGGTCTGATCGTCTTCATCAGCCGCCTCGGTGGTTCGACGACCATGGGCATCCTCTACTCCGATCTTGCGCCGGAAACCGCGGCAGGCGTCGTCGACGAGCTCGAGAGCCAGGGAGTCGACTACGAGTTGTCCGATTCCGGGCGTGTGGTCTGGGTGCCTCGACAGCAGGTCGCCGAGATCCGGCTGGACATGAGTGCACTTGGCCTGCCCGATTCCTCCGAGGGCTGGTCGATCCTCGACGACCAGGGCATCACATCGTCTGAGTTCGACCAGCGCGTCGGATATCAGCGGGCGATGGAAGGCGAGTTGGCCGCGACCATCTCCGTCATCGACGGCGTCAGCGGCGCCAACGTCCACCTGGTCATTCCTGAGCAGGATCTGTTTGTCGGCGATGAGATCCAGGCCTCCGCCTCAGTCCTTCTCCAGACCGCTACCTCGACGAGCGTCTCGCCGACGCAAGTCCAGGCCATCGTGAACCTTGTCGCATCTTCGGTCGAAGGACTGCGCGTAGATCAGGTGACCGTGACCGATGATGCCGGTCGCCTGCTCGCTGGTGGTGACACCGACGGGCTCGCCAGCATGGAGTCGGACAATCAGCTCCGTATGCGCGAGTCCTATGAGGCCGATATCGAGCGCCAACTCCAGAGCTTGCTCGTTCCCGTCGTCGGCCCCGGTCGGGCCGTTGTCAGGGTCAGCGCTGATCTCGATTTTGACGAGGTGTTGCGGACAGAAGAAACCTTCAGCGAGCCAACGAACGTGGACGGCGAGACGCTGCCCCGTAGCGAGACGACGCGGCTCGAGGAATACGGCGATGCCGGCGCTGGCGAAGAAGGTGTTGTCAACATCGAGGACGAGATTCTCGATGGTCCGGCAGAAGCGGCCGACGACGGATCGTCCTATCGGCTCGATGAGCGTGATGTGATCTACGCCCTCGATTCCGTCGTCACCAGTACCGAGACAGCACCCGGCGCCATCCGCTCGCTCTCTGTCGCCGTCGTGATCGACGAGGCAACGGTTCCCGCCGAGCTCGTCGCGGAGATCGAGTCGATGGTGAGCGCCGCCGTCGGTGCCGATGCCGCCAGAGGTGACGTCGTCGATGTCAGCCTCTTGCCATTCGATGTCAGTGTCGAGGAACAAGAAGCAGCTATTGAGGCTGCTGTCGAAGCCGTTGCGGCCGTCTCGACATTCGGCGGCTTGATGAGCATGATCCGCACCGCCGGCGCTGTCGTGGTCGGTCTCGTCGTGCTGCTCGCCGGCTTGGTGATGTTGCGCCGCGCGAGCCGCCGCCAGGTCATCGACAGTATTGATCTCGATGAACTTCCGGCCGCTGCGCTCGAGTCCGGGCAAACCCCCGACGGCCGAGTCCTCGAGCGGACCGAAGACGATCTCCTCGAGCTCGTCGCCAACCAGCCTGAAGACATCGCTGTTGTTCTTCGCCAATGGTTGTCCGAGCCGGAGCAAGTCCGATGACCACCACACAGCAACTTCCTGGCGCCAAGAAGGTCGCCATTCTCATCCTTCGGCTCGGCGTCGAGAAGGCCGGACCGCTGCTCTTCGGGCTGAAGAAGCACGAGGTCGCGGCGGTGATCGAAGAGCTTGCCAATCTTGGCGTGGTTGATGCCGTCACCGGCGACAACGTGCTTCGACAGTTCATCGATGATGCGACGGGAGAACCCCCTTTGCCGATCGGTGATGCCGAACTCGCTCGAGTCTTCCTCGAAGAGTCGCTCGGTGATCGCACCGCTCGCGAGATTCTCAGCCAACTCGACAGCACAGCACCAACGGTGCCGTTCCAATTCTTCGATCGACTCGATCCGACGCTCGTTGCGGCGAGCGTCGTCGAAGAACATCCTCAGACCATCGCGTTGATCCTCTCGACGCTGAACCTCGAGTACGCGAGCGCTGTCCTCGAGCTTCTCCCACCCGAACTCGTCGCCGAAGTCGGCGTTCGTCTCGGGGCCATCGACAAGGTGTCGGGTGAGGCACTCCGCGAAGTCGAACTCGGGCTCGAGCATCAAATGAAACCCAGCCTCGAGAACCGGTTCCTGTCGACCAGTGGTGGCGTCGACACCTTGGTGCATCTCCTTGGCGGATTGTCCAAGGAGTTGGGCGAGGGAATCCTCGACGCGCTCGACGGATACGACCCCGACCTTGGAGCAGAGGTTCGAGCGCAGATGTTCGTGTTCGAAGATCTCTTGTTGCTCGACGACCGTCAGATGCAAACGGTCCTCCGCCAGGTCGACTCGAACATCCTCCCGCTCGCCCTCAAGGGAACGAGCACCGGTGTTCGCGACAAGTTCCTCAACAACCTTTCGTCTCGTGCCAAGGACAACTTGTTGGACGAGATGGAACTGTTGGGCTCCGTGCGCATGGCCGATGTGGCCGAGGCTCAGAACTCCATCCTCGATTCGGTCCGCGAACTGGAGTCGACCGGTGAGCTGATCATCAACCGAGGTGGTGATGACTTTGTCACGTGAGTCGTCTGCGGTCTTGCGAGGCGCCGACCTCGACCAACTACCGGTTGCCACTTTGATCGAAACGCGCCATCACTCGTCGAAGGCCGAGGGATCGGACGGCGGGAGCCAAGGATCTGGTGTCTCGACCGAGGCCATCGACGAGTCCGAGGACGGTTTGGCCCCAGACGAAGTGTTCGCCCAGGGGTACCAGGCTGGTTTCGATGAGGGTGTTGCCACAACAGAAGCAACGATCCGAGAAACGGTCCTCGTCACCGTAGACGCGCTGGAACGCGCTGTCGGCTGTCTCGAGACCGAACGTCGAACCTGGGAGCAAGTTGGACCGGCAGAAGCTCTCACGCTGGCGCTCCAGCTCGCAGAGTTGGTTGTGATGAAGCAGGTTGCCGGCAGCGACGACGCAGGGCGCGACGCGATTCTTCGATGCTTCAGCGAGATCGAACCGGGGGAGCAGGCGGTGATACGGCTCAATCCACACGACCTCGCAAGCCTGGGGCCGGTCGACGACCTGCTCATCGATCGCTCGTTCGAGCTCGTTGCTGATCCGGCGGTCGCCGCGGGCGATGCAGTTGCCGTCACCGGCAGCGGCTCGATCGACGCCAAGCTCTCGACTGCAATCGAGCGAGTCCGTCAGGAGCTCCTGCCGTGACCGCCGCGATCCCCACCCAAGCAACGGACGAGCTGATGCAGGCCGCCAAACGCGCTGCCCGTCCCCAACGAACCGGCCGCGTCGATCGCATTGTCGGCATGCACGCCGAGGTCAGCGGACTTCGTTTGGCGACAGGCGATCTGGTCATCATCGGCGAGCACCCTGGGGTTCGAGCCGAGGTGGTCGCTGTTGCGCCAGACAAACTCACGGCCCTGCCGCTCGGCTCACTTCACGGGCTTCGTGCCGGTGAACCCGTTCGCTCGGCCAGAACAACGTTGCAGGCACCTGTCGGCCGGTCGCTCGTCGGCCGAGTCCTCGACGGCCTTGGCCGGCCAATCGACGGGCGTGGGCCGCTCGCCGATATTCGGTTGGTTCCGCTTCAGAACGAACCACCTCCTCCGCTCGAGCGACCGCTGGTGAGCGACTCGCTGCAAACGGGCGTACGGGCCATTGACGGCCTCCTCACCGTTGGGCGAGGTCAGCGAGTTGGGATCATGGCTGGATCAGGAGTTGGCAAGTCGAGCCTGCTCTCGATGTTGCTCCGTGGAACTGATGCCGATGTCACCGTTCTCGCCCTGGTTGGAGAGCGCGGCCGCGAAGTCCGCGAGTTCATCGAGCACGACCTGGGGCCCGAAGGCCTCGCGTCGTGTGTAGTTGTCGTCGCGACCTCGGATCAACCGGCACTTGTCCGCAGAAACGCAGCGTTCCTGGCGACTCGAATCGCCGAGGGGTTCCGCGATGAAGGGGCTGATGTCTTGCTCCTCATGGACAGCCTGACGCGCTTTGCGATGGCCCAGCGCGAGATCGGGCTGGCCGCCGGCGAAGTTCCGACCTCGAAGGGCTACCCGCCCTCGGTCTTTGCTCTGCTTCCCCAGCTCCTTGAGCGGGCGGGCACGTCAGCTCGAGGCTCGATCACGGGCTTCTACAGCGTGCTGGTCGAAGGCGACGATCTCAACGATCCGATCGGCGACACCAGCCGCGCCATTCTCGACGGCCATCTCTCGCTCAGTAGGAAGCTGGCGAACGCCGGCCACTTTCCGAGCATTGATGTGTTGCAGTCGGCTTCACGGGTGGCAGGCAAGGTCACCACGGCCGAACAGCAGGCTGCTGCCGCCCACTTCCGCCATCTGCTCGCCACCTACGAGGAAGCCCGCGATCTTCTCGAACTCGGGATGTACAGCGGCGGCAGCGATCCATGGATCGATGAGGCCGTCGCTCGGCACGAGGCGATGGCCAACTTCGTGCAGCAGCCCATGTCGCATCTTGAACCGCACGAAAACACCTGGGAGTTCCTCGCCTCGACGGTCGGTCTTCAGCCAGGCCCGGCGATGTCCAGCCCGACCAGTCCCACCTCCGGTGATCCGAACGAGAGAGCGATGGCGTCATGAGCGTACGAACGAAGCGAATGCAGCGACTGGCAGAACTCGCCGAAAAGCAGGAACGTCGCACCAGACGAGACCTCGTCGCAGCGCGAGATGAACACGAGCGTGCGGAAACGGCCCTCCGATCGGTCTTCCTGCAGTGCCGAGAAGTCGTCGAGCAGCCTGATGCGTTCTCGATCCGCTTTGGGCGGAGTCTGATCGAAGCAGGTTGGTTGACTGAACAACAGCGCCGAACCGAGCGAGATGCGGCCGTCGTCGCTGCTGAGACGAAGCGCAGCGCATGGCAAGAACAGCGCACTCGCCTGGACGCACTCGGACGACTGGTCGATCGCCTGGCCGATGCCGATGCCGATGCGGCCGAGCGCGAGGTCGAGCGCCAGCTGGATGACCTGATCAGTGCGCGAAGTACGCGCCGTGCGACCGAGGTGTCGGCATGAGTTTGGCCTCCATCACGCCAGCCGCTGGAAGAATCGCCGAGATCAGGGCCGCGATCGGTGTCAAGCCACAGGTCGCCCAGCGATCGAGCGACTTCTCCAGGCGGCTCGACGCTGCGCTCGATGTTGCTGAGCCTCGACTCGAAGCAACGACCGATCTGACAGCAGCCCCACCTCGTTCCGTTTCTCCGGACACGCCATTTGCTTCGCTCTTCAACGAGGCCGGCGAACGACACGGGCTCAACCCCGCGTTGCTGGCCTCCGTCGCCCAGGTCGAGTCCGGCTTCGACCCGAATGCCGTCAGCCCGGTCGGCGCCCGCGGTCTTATGCAATTCATGCCGGCTACAGCAGCCGAGATGGGCGTCGATGCGCTCGATCCGGCTTCGGCCGTGGATGGTGCCGCTCGGTACTTGGCTCGAGATCTCGCCCGCTTCGGGCAAGTGGATCTCGCCCTCGCTGCTTACAACGCC
>CAZYLX010000089.1:0-8985 GCA_964648595.1 uncultured Acidimicrobiaceae bacterium | reverse complement strand
GGTTCCGTGCGCCACGAACGAGCACGATCGGGATGTGGAGCTCGGCAAGGATCTCGTCAACCAGCTGAGAGACGAAGGATCCGTCGGCGCCGGCATCGTCGACACCCACCGCCATCGCCCCGTAGCCCAACTTGGACTGAGCGATCATCTGCTCGGCGACCGCTTCGGTTGTCGCCCTCATGACGTCGACCTCGCGGCCGTAGAGCACGTTCTGGATGGGCTCGAGTTCAGGTGATACACCGTCTTCTTCGATACCGAGCACGGTGGCCGGAATGCTTTCTGGCCAGACGAAGTGGGCAACCTGAGCCGCGACGATGGAACTCGGTTCCCCCTTCGAGGGCAACAGGAGCCGACCGTTGCGAACCACCAGGTTCTTCTCCATCGCCTCTTCTTGGGCGAGCCGCTCCCGCTCCGCGGTCGAGCCTTCGAGATCTCGGCTCAGCAAACGGACACCGATCGAGGCGAAAAGCGACGTGACGAGCGGGATCATCACGATGATCGTGAACGTCGTTTCATTGAAGACGCCGAGCGAGAGACCGACGGTGGCGATGATGATCTCGAGGGCTCCCCTGGCGTTCAGGCCAGCGCCGAGGACCATGCCTTCCCGGGTGGTCAACCCGGCGGCGCGGGCGCCCAGGAAGGAACCGATGAATTTCAGCCCCAGGGCGACAGCAAGCAGGATGGCGGCCCACACCAGGGCCTCGCCACGAAGGAGGCCAAGGTCGAGGCGAAGGCCTGCGGTGGCAAAGAACAGCGGTGCGAAGATCACCGAGGTGAGGTCCTCGATGATGTGTTGGCTCTCAACCTGGCGGTAGCGGGATCGTGCGAGGACGACGCCGGCCACGAAGGCTCCGAGCACGGCCTCGACGCCGAGCCACTGGGTGATCACGCCGAAAGCCAACATGGCTCCGATCGTGACGGTGAGCGCGCCTTGGATGTTGGCGCCGTCTCGCCGCACATAACGAAGCGAAGTATCGACAAAACGTTGGCCGATGGTCAGTGCGGCAACGAGGAATGCAGCCAGCCCGGCGACGGTGAGGACAACCCCCACGATGCTTGCTTCACCAGCGGCGAGACCGGCGATGACACCAAGAATCACCCAACCAACCAGGTCGTTCGCCATGCCGACAGCCACGGTGATCTGACCGACATCTCGCCGCATCAGATTCAGATCGCCCAGGATCTTGGCGACGACGGCGAGAGCCGAGACGGCAACGCTCACACCGATGAACAAGGTGAAGACGAGCCTTGTCGCCTCGTCGCCGTAGAAGGTGTCGGGAATCTGGGCGCCGACGATCAGGCCGCCGACCAACGGGACGGCAAGGCTGCCGAGCGTCACCAGCGCGGCGGCCCTACCCAAGCGTTGGATGAGGGCCAGGTCGGTCTCGAAGCCGGCAACGACAAGCAGAAAGGCCGCACTGAACCAGCTCACCGAGAGCAGCATGGCCGACTGCACTTCGGAGTTCGGCAGGAACCAGTCGAATCCGCTCGACCAAACGACCCCGAACAGGGAAGGCCCCAGCACGACACCCGCGGTGAGTTCCCCAACAACCGATGGCAGGCCAAGTCGCCTCGCACCGGCTCCCAACAACCGAGCCGTGGCGTAGATCGCGAGCAGTTGGACCCAGAAGACGAGCAGTTCGTGATGATCGAGGCTGGAGAGCATGCGTCAACCCTTCCGGGGTCGGGTGTCGTCGGCGCGTGCAACGTCGAGCCCATTGTTGCTCGATCCATCCCGGTCGACCCGCATCGCAGCGATGGCAGAAAAATCGATGCTGATGAAGAGCCCGGTGGACTCCGCACACAACGAGTCGCCGTTGAACAAACGACCCGACGTCCGGATCTTGCGGCCCTCAACTGAGTCGAGCGTCGATTCGAAGTGCAGGGGCACGTGCAGTGGTGTCGGCGCTCGATAGTTGACGACAAGATTGGCGGTCATGCCCGGCGAGCCAGACATCGCCTGGGTGGCGCCAAGGAGTTCGTCAAACGCCGCGGCCACGATGCCGCCGTGTACGTGGCCCGGCGGACCTTCGTAGGCGTGGCCGAAGGTGACGTCGGCACAGACCATCGGAACGTCCCCGCTGGAGTCGATGGAGAACTCCATCGGCGGGGCCAGTGGGTTGGCGCGACCAAGGAAGGGGCTGAAGTCGGCATGGCCCGAGGGAGGCGCTGCGTCTTCTGGCTCGGCCGTGCCGCCGGACCCGGCTGCGTCACCGGACGCCGCAGCCTTCGTCGCGGTCATCGACGCGTTTGCTGCCTCCCCGTACGAGTCGTACCGGCGGCCGTGATCGAATTGCCGAAGCCGAGCCGCCACCATCTCGAGTTCGCCCGTGATGGCGATGAGATCGTCGGCCCCCGCACGCGTGTCGACCAGCCGATCGATGATCTCCCGGAGCACGTCTCCGACCTCCCACGATGCTCGACGGCGAGGATCGAGCAAGGATCGATCACCAGCGGCGAAGAACGTCAGCGCGGCATCGGCGTCGACCGGAAACTCCATCGCCATTCAGGCGACCTGATCTCGATAGATGGCCACGACGGGGCAATGGTCGCTCGGCTTGGTGCCCTTGCGCCCGTTGCGATCGACCACGTCGAACACACACCGCTCGGCCAACGGTGCGCTCGACAACACGAAGTCGATGCGAATGCCTTCACGCTTGTGGAACCGGCCGGCCTGGTAGTCGTAGTACGAGTAGAGCTTGGGCTCGGGGTGACGCTGACGGAACGTGTCGACGAGGCCCCAGTCCAGCACGTTGCTCAATGCCTCGCGCTCGGGTTCGGTCACGTGGGTGGATCCCTCGAAGAGCGCTCGGTCCCAGACATCAGCATCGGTGGGTGCGATGTTGAAGTCGCCGGTCACGATCACGTCGTCGCCGGGGACGACCGTTGCTTCGAGGTGCTGGCGAAGTCGAGCCAACCAGGACAACTTGTAGTGATAGTGGTCGTGGTCGACCTCTCGGCCATTCGGCACATAGACACTGTGAACACGAACGCCACCGCAGGTTGCCGAGACGAGCCGAGCATCGGTGTCGGGCTCGATCCCATCGGCAAAACCGTTGATCGGCGCCTCGATCCCTACCTTCGACAGGATGGCCACACCATTCCAGCGACCTTCGCCGTGGTGAACCGACTCGTACCCGAGAGCCGAGAAGGCGAGCGCGGGGAAGGCATCATCAGCCAGCTTTGTTTCCTGGAGACACAACACGTCCGGTTGGACCTGCTGTAGCCAATCCTCAACGCGAGGCAGGCGGGCGTTCAACGAGTTGACGTTCCATGTTGCAACCAGCACCCGCAAGACACTAGTGATCGGTCGTGCACATCACGGTGTGGAGCGACTACATCTGCCCCTGGGCCTACGCAGCCCGACCCCAGACCGCGTGGCTGCGCGACCAAGTCACTGCCCGGGAGGCTGCGTCTGACAACCGATCCGTCAAGATCGAGGTGCGGAGCTTCGAGCTGCACCCCGACCTTCCACCCGAGGGCTCTGAGGTGAGAGCCGGAGGTCGCCTCGACAAGGTTTTGGATCACATCGCCGATGAATGCACCAAGCGAGGCCAGCCCTTCGAAAAACCGAACCGAACACCGAACTCGCACCGAATACTGGCGCTGGCCGAAGTCGTGAACCATCGGCATCCCGAGGCCTTTCTGGCCTTCGACGATGCTGTCGCCAGCGCCTACTGGGTCGATGGACGGCCGCTCGACGACGAAGCGGAGATGGCCGCCTTGCTCGAAGGAGTCGGGCTTGATCGATCGCTGCTGACCGACGTGGACGGCCTCGGCGAAACATTGCTCGCTCAGGCACGAACGGCAGCCATGGACGTCGGTGCAACAGCAACACCGTCATGGCAGATCGACGACCTCGTCGTCACTGGATTACACGACGACAGTCAGTTCCAGCGATGGGTCGGGCGCATTCTGGAGCATTCGGGCTGAGGTCCGCAGATGAGCGATGTAGGCTCCTCGATCGTGGCTTCCACATCTGAATTCTCGGGTCCAAACGACTGGCTGATCGAAGAAATCCGCCAGCAGTACCTCGCCAACCCACGGTCAGTGTCGCCAGAGTGGCGAGCGACTTTTGAAGGCGGCGCGATCGACACTGCACCAGTGGTTGCGCCCGTCGCCAATGGGCACGCTGGCAACGGAACCGTCGAGACGGTTGTTCCCAACGGCATCACCGATACAGCCACGCCGAATGGCAGTGAAGCGCCGGCTGCACTCGCTCCTGCGGCTCCTCGAGCGGTGCCGGCAACCCCGGCTCCGGCAGCCCCGGCGCCGGCTGCTGCTCTGGCTCCGGCGAAAGAGGTGGCGGAGCCCGAGGGCGAGCTGCTGCGCGGCGTATCGGCTCGCATCGTTGCCAATATGGAGTCGTCGCTGACGGTTCCCACCGCCACCAGTTTCCGAGAAGTCCCGTCGAAGCTCCTCGAGATCAACCGCAAGGTCCTCAACAATCACCTCGTTCGGGTGCGTGGCGGCAAAACCAGTTTCACGCACCTCATCGGCTACGCCATCGTTCGTGCCATCGCCGATGACGTCCCGGCAATGAACAACGTGTACCTCAAGGGAGCAGACGGCAAACCCCGGATCATCCGAACCACACACGTCAACCTCGGTATCGCCGTTGACCAGCAGAAGGCCGACGGCACTCGCGCACTGATCGTTCCGGTGATCAAGAACGCTCATGAGATGAACTTCGCCGAGTTCGTCGATGCCTACGAGGCGCTGATCCGCAAAGTCCGCGACAACAAGATCGGCGTCGACGACCTCACTGGTGCGAACGTCAGCCTCACCAACGTCGGCACGATCGGCACGGTGCAATCGGTGCCCCGCCTCATGCCAGGCCAAGGTGTCATCGTCGGCGTCGGGCGCATGGGTTTCCCGACGGCCTTCCAGGCCGCCGACCCGAAGATGCTGGCCCAGATCGGCATCTCGAAGGTGATGACGATCACCTCCACCTACGACCACCGCATCATCCAAGGAGCGGAAAGCGGCGTCTTTCTGAAGCGCGTCCACGAGTTGTTGCTGGGAGAAGACGACTTCTACCAGCGGGCGTTCACCGACATGCACGTGCCGTACGAGGCGGTCAAGTGGCGCGACGATCACGGCGCCACACAAGACGGCGACGCCGATGGCGCCATGGCGAAGCAGATGGCGGTCAACACCCTCATCAACCAGTACCGCGTGCGGGGTCACCTCATCGCCAACACCAATCCGCTAAGCGATGGCCCGGCGAACATGCACCCCGAGCTCGATCCGGCCTCGTTCGGGTTGACCATCTGGGACCTTGATCGCCAGTTCCTGACCGGGATCTCCACCGGTGTGTACGCGTCGGTTGGGGGCCGGCCCCAGAAGATGAAGCTCGGCGACATTCTCGGCGTCCTGCGAGATGCCTACTGCCGATCGATCGGCATCGAGTACATGCACATCGCGGATCCCGAAGAGAAGCGCTGGATGCAGGAACAGGTCGAAGGCGCCCCGTACTCATTCACCCGTGATGAGCAACATCATGTGCTCGAGCGACTGAGTGCCGCCGAGGCGCTCGAGAAGTTCCTCGCCACCCGCTATGTCGGACAGAAGCGATTCGGCATCGAGGGAACCGAGAGCGCGATCCCGATTCTCGACGCGCTGCTCTCTGCTGCGGCAGACACCGGCCTCGAGCGGGCCATTCTCGGCATGGCTCACCGTGGCCGACTCAACGTCCTCGTCAACACGATGGGGAAGAAGCACCACGATCTGTTCGAGGAGTTCGAAGGCACCGTCAACACAGACGACATCCAGGGCTCCGGCGACGTCAAATATCACCTCGGGTTCAACGGACGCCACACGAGCCCAGCAGGCAACGAGGTCGACATCGAGCTCGCGGCCAATCCATCACACCTCGAAGCTGTCGACCCAGTGGTCGTTGGCATGGCCCGGGCCTACATGGACCAATCGGACAGCGGCAGTTACCCGATCCTGCCCATCCTGCTCCACGGTGACGCGGCATTTGCCGGGCAGGGCGTTGTCCCCGAAACGCTGAACCTGAGCCAGGTCAAGGGCTACAAGGTCGGCGGCACGGTTCACCTCGTCATCAACAACCAGCTCGGTTACACCACGGCTCCCCACCACTCCCGCAGTTCGGAGTATTCGACCGACGTCGCCAAGATGGTCCAGGCACCGATCTTGCATGTGAACGCCGATGACCCTGAGGCGTGCGTGAGGGTCGCTCAACTGGCCTTTGCCTATCGTCAGCAATTCAACAAGGACGTCGTGATCGACATGGTCGGCTACCGCCGCCACGGCCACAACGAGGGCGACGACCCGAGCTACACCCAGCCGATGATGTACAAGAAGATCAGTGCCCGTGCTTCGGTCCGAACCCTCTACACCCAGGCGCTCATCGATCGTGGCGACATCTCTGTTGCCGAGGCCGAGTCGGCCCTCGACTACTTCCAGGACCTGCTCCAAACAGCCCTCGATGCCACGCGCGGCGATGCGCCAGAGCCAGGCATCCTGGCCAAGCCGTCACCTCCGGCGGTTGGCGTACTGCCCCATGTCGACACGAGCGTCGATCGCGAGGCCCTCGACAGCGTCTACGCCGCGATGTCCGCCGTCCCCGAAGGGTTCACTGTCCACCCCAAGCTGGCCAAGCAGTTCGTCAATCGGGACAAATTGCTCGCGGGAGGCGAGGTCGACTGGGCCCTCGGCGAGGCATTCGCTCTAGGGACGCTGCTGCGAGAGAGCGTCTCCGTTCGGCTCGCCGGCCAGGACTCCCGTCGAGGAACCTTCGCTCACCGGCACGCCACGTTGCACGATTACCAGAACGGCAGCGAGTTCACGCCACTGGCCGAACTCGCACCAGAGGGCACCGACCTCTGGATCTACGACTCGACACTTTCGGAGTACGCGGGACTCGGCTTCGAATACGGCTATTCGCTGGCCAACCCGAAGGCCCTCGTGATGTGGGAGGCCCAGTTCGGCGACTTCGTCAACGGAGCCCAGATCATCATCGATCAGTTCCTCGTCTCGGCCGAAGACAAGTGGAAGGAAGGCACCAGTCTGGTGATGCTCCTGCCCCACGGCCACGAAGGTCAAGGTCCCGAGCACTCCTCTGGCCGCCTCGAGCGGTTCCTCCTGCTGTGTGCCGAGGACAACATCCAGGTCGCGAACGCCACTACCGCAGCCCAGTTCTTCCACCTGCTCCGACGCCAGATCGTGCGAGAGGTGAACAAGCCGCTTGTCGTCTTCACCCCGAAGTCCGGCCTTCGAGCCAAGTGGTCACGTTCGCCGGTCGAGGAATTGCTGACCGGTTCGTTTCAGGAGGTTCTGGACGATCCCGGCATCACCGATGCCGCCGCTGTCCAGCGGGTCGTGTTCGCGAGCGGCAAGGTTGCTGCCGAGGCGCTCGCCCATCGCGAGGAGGCCGGCGGCCCGGTTGCCGTGGTCCGCATCGAGCAGCTCTATCCGTGGCCCTTCGCCGATGTTGCGGCGACGCTCGAGCGGTACGGAAACGCCAAGGACATCGTCTGGCTGCAGGAAGAACCAGAAAACATGGGCGCCTGGAACTCGGTGAAGGGTCGCCTCTACGAAGCCCACGGTGACACGCACTCGATCCGCCGAGTGAGCCGGACCGAGTCCGGCAGTCCAGCCACTGGGTCGGCGGCCATTCACAAACAGGAGCAAGCTGAACTGCTCGACCGAGCGTTCACGCTGTAGCTCGCGCTGTTCTCACCGACTCCGGCATGCTTGTTCCACTGGAGCTCCATTCAGTCAGACAGAGCCATGTTCAGGTGTGATTCGAGTTCGGTGATGGCGGAGGCGGCGTCGGTCACTTTGATCGTTGTCATACCCATGACCCGAGCCGGTTTCAGGTTGATGCCGAGATCGTCGAGAAAGACGCATCGATCGGCTGGCGCCTTCACCAACTCGAGCGCGATCTCGTAGAACTCGACCTCGGGCTTGCGAACACCGACCCGGCTCGACTCGACCACGTGGTCGAACATGGACATCACCTCGTCGACATCGGCCCGGCCCGAGCCGCCAGCAACGTCGCTCGACCCGCGGAAGTTGTTGGTGAGACACGCCGTTGCGTATCCCGCGGCGTTGACTCGCCGCAGCACCTCAACCATCTCCGGTCGAACCGTGCCCTTGATCAACTCGAGAATCATTCGACCATCAACGTCATGGCCGAGCGCAGCCGCCTCTGCTTCGAACCGCAACACGAAGCCGGCGACATCGACATCGCCTCGCTCGAACAACGCCCAGGCGTTTGTGTCCGAGTTGGTAGAGTTCATCGTCCGGATCAGATCGGCCGGAAGGTCGTTGTCTCGTTCATACGCAGCGAATGCCTCGAACGGCGAGGTCAAGATCACGCCGCCGAAGTCGAAGAGGACTGCGTCGTATTGCTTCGGTGTCTGTGGCACCGAGCGATCCTAGGACTGGTCCCCAGTTTTGGGCCAGAAGCCTGCTTCACTAAGGAACCCATGCCCGTACCCAACCGTCACCTTGTCGTCGACGGCTCGAACATCGCAACCGAGGGCCGCAACCTTCCGAGCCTTCAACAGCTCGATGATGCGGTCCAGGCCGTGATGGCCGAGCGTCCGTTCGACTCGATCACCGTGATCGTCGACGCCACCTTCGCTCATCGAATCGACGACTCGGAGAAGCCGACGTTCGAAGAGGCGGTCGACGCCGGCGAGATCATCATGCCTCCAGCCGGTGTTGTCGGCCGCGGCGACGCGTTCATCCTGCAAGTCGCCGAGAAGGCCAACGCAACGGTCATGTCAAATGACTCGTTCCAGGAATTCCACGGCGAGCACGAGTGGCTCTTCGAAGAAGGACGCCTCCTCGGCGGCAAACCCATCGAGCACGTCGGGTGGGTCTTCGTCGACCGAGTGCCCGTTCGTGGACCAGCCAGCCGCCGCGCTGTTCGCGAGGCCAAGGACGGCGGACGCAGCTCGAAGGCGTCGAAGCAATCGCCTTCGAAGCAATCGCCTTCGAAGCGAGGCA
>CAZYLX010000088.1:0-9038 GCA_964648595.1 uncultured Acidimicrobiaceae bacterium | reverse complement strand
GGCATACCACCTTGCATCCCGTAGGGTGGATTCACTCGTCGACTGGTCAATAACGAAACCGTCAATTCCGTGCGGAATTCGATTTCGCGAATCATGCCGTCTCCACCGCGGTGGCAACCCGCACCGCCACTTCCACGACGAATCGAAAACTCGCGGAGCACCACCGGGTAGCGTGTTTCCAGGACTTCCGGATCCGTTAGCCTCGTATTGGTCATGTGGCAGTGAACGGCATCGGCACCTTGACCAGCTGCCGTCGCCCCTGATCCGCCGCCGAGCGAGGGATCGAGAACGGTGATCTGCTCTCGATCGAATCGAAGAACGTGCTCGACCAAATGGGCAACAAGCACACCGGCGGGTTCACCGCCGTTGCCTACATCACCGACACGGTGACGCCAGGCGTCACGTTCACGTACTTCCTGTTCCCCGGCTCACCAGCCAACTCGGTCACGTCGGCTGACTCGTCACTTCAGCCGATCAGCCTTCGGTACAACTTCAAGCTCGGCAGGGGCACGGTCACCAAGATCGGAACAACCGAGCTCGGCGACCTCATGTCGTTTGCACCGAGAAACCTGCCACCAGCCGGTTGACATCGCTCCGGCCCTGATTCCTCAGGGCCGGAGTCCAACAACGATCTCCAAGCGACGTCGCTGCAGCTGGGCGTCGTCACTGCTTCCGACGAGCGGAAGCCGCACCGGCCTGGACGGGTTCCATGACACCATGCGAATACCCGTCGCCGTTGCCCTCTTGATCCTGAGCGCTGCGTGTGCCCCGAGCACCGAGCCCGATCAAGCCATCGATACTTCGGCTTTGACCCGGCCGCTCGAGCTCACGTCAGCTGAGGCCACCCCATCGGTCGACCTCTCGACAGCATCTGTGCCGCTCGCTGACATTCTGTTCGACACGTTCGATGGCAGGTCAACGGCGCTCTCGGAAATCTCAGCCGAGACGATCACTCGCCTCCATGATGCGATCGCGCCGATCGACGCTCCGGACTACGAGTCCGCTGACGAGGCCGACTGGCTGACTGAAGAGGATCTCGTCGTCGGCTACCTCGACCGCAGCGGCAACGCATGGGCCTACCCCGTTCGAATTCTGAACAGACGTGAGATCGTCAACGACGAACTCTCTGGACAGCCTCTCGTGGTGACCTACTGCCCTCTCTGCGGAAGCGGGGTCGTGTTCAGCCGTGAATTCTCCGATCGGTCGCTTGCGTTCTCGAACACCAGCGCCCTCTACGAGAACGACATGGTGATGGTCGATCGCGAGACCGGCTCGTACTGGTGGCAAGTGGCCGGCGAGGCAGTGGTCGGCCCACTCACTGGATCCGAGCTCGCACTCCTTCCATCGCAGACGACCACATGGAGCTCGTGGCGCGCTCAGTATCCGGGCACCGCAGTGATGGTCAGGCCTGCTGACCAGGACTACAGCCAAGACTCCTTCGGCGGCTATGCAGCGTCACTCGATGCCGGCCGTACCCCATTCCCTGTATCGGACGTGGCGTTCGCCGATGACCGCCTCCCGCCGTCGGCCAGAGTCGTTGTCGTGACCGTCAACGGCATCACGAGAGCGTGGGCTGCTGCTCCAGCTCGCAGAATCGACGACGAGGTCGGTGGGGTCCCGTTGATCGTCACGCTCGACGGGACCGGCGGATCGGTCACCGACCCTGATGGAGTCGCTGTTCCGAGCCGCAGCGCCTACTGGTTCTCCATCGTCTCTGTGTTCCCCGACGTGCCCCTCGGCTGAGACCATGAGTCAGCGGTGTGTCAGGCACCGGCCTCAGCCAGCTCAGCCGGGACGCCGGTCCTGCGATCGGCAATGAACACCGTGATCGATGCAACGATGGCGATGAAGGCGGCGACAAGGAAGACGGTGCTGACGGCATCGGTGAAGGTCTGGGCCGCGACGGTTTGCACGGCACCCGCGATATCAGCCGGCAGCTCGCTCGTTGCGAAGAGGGCTCCGCCCATGGATTCTTCGGCTGCGGTTGCGACGGCATCGGGGAGCTCGAACGAGGACAGGTCGATCGAGCCTCGATACGCCGAGTTGAGAATGCTGCCGAGCACGGCGATGCCGAACGCACCGCCGACCTCACGAGTGGTGTCGTTCACTGCAGAACCGACGCCGGCCTTCGATTGGGGCACAGCGGACATCAGCCGACCCGTCGACACCGCCGCCGTCGAGCCCATGCCTGCACCCAGCAACACGAACGACACCGCGAGCCGGATGTATGCCGTATCGGGTTCGACCAGCGTGAGGAGTAGGAAACCGAGCGCAATCGAGACGAAACCGCCGACAACGACCTTTGACGAACCGATCCTCTGGCCGAGGGCGGCACTCCTCGGCGACACGATCACAAGGGTCACCGCCAGCGGCACGGTGCTCAGCCCAGCCCGCAAGGGCGAGTAGCCCTTCACGAACTGCAGGTACTGGGTGATCAGGAAGAAGAAGCCGAACATCATGAAGAAAGCCACGGTGATCACACCGCTGCTGATGCTGAAGTTGGGATTGCGGAAAAAGGCCATCGGCAGCATGGGATGCTTGCTGCGCAACTCCCAGGCCACGAAAGCGGCAAGGGCGATCGTGCCGATCACGAATCCGGCAACCACCGGACCATCGGTCCAGCCGTTCTGGCCTTCGATGATGCCGTAGAGGACGCCGCTCAACCCAATGAGAGAAAGCGCGGCGCCCACAGGGTCGAGGGGCGTGTCTTCGTCGTCCTTTGACGTTGGCGAGAGGATGGTCACGGCGATGAAAGTCCCGATGACGACGGGGACGTTCACGAGAATCGCCGCCCCCCACCAGAAGCCGGCCTGGAGGATGCTGCCGGCAACGATCGGGCCGATGGCTCCGCCGGCGCCGGCAAAGCCGGCCCAGAGAGCAATCGCCTTTGTCCGCTCCTCGGGAGCGAAGATGGAGGTCAGAAGGGAGAGGGTGGCCGGCATGACGAACGCGGCACCGACCCCCGAGATCGCCCGACCGACAATCAGCTGCGTCGGAGCATCGGCGAAGCCTGAGACAGTGGAACCGATGGCGAACACCACCAGACCGCCTTGGAGAGCCCGCTTCCGGCCGTACTTGTCGCCGAGAGCGCCGGCGGCAAGAAGCAGGCCGGCGAAGATGATGGCGTAGGAATCGACGATCCACTGGAGGTCCACGCTCGATGCGTTCAATTCACGCTGGATCGTCGGCAAGGCCACGTTGAGCCCGGAGACCGACATCACCACCATCACCAGTGAGAGACACATCACCGCAAGCAGCACCCATCGTCGGGCGTAGATGTCTGGTCGCTCCCAGAGCGGCACCGTCTCGTGGTCGGGGTGCGCGTCTTGTGGAGCGGTCATGGTGCGTCCTCGGTCTACGAAACGGATGCGTAGCGCTGAGGACGCTACCGACTCACAACTGTGCCCGCGAGCTCCGACTTCGGCCTTGCGTCGCTATGCGGGCACACTGCGGTCGTGGCCGATCCGGACGACGACGTCGAATTCACGTGGGGCAGAGTCGTCGACTTGTTCCGACCGCACAGCAAACGAGTCATCGGCGTCGCCTCGCTCGTGCTCGTCAGTGCCGTCATCGGCATCGTCAACCCGCTCCTCATCCAGCGAGTCTTCGACTCCGGCCTCTTCCCCGAAGACGGATCGGGGCCTGATCTCAACCTCACGGTCACGCTCAGCGTCGTGATGTTGGTGATCACCCTCGGTTCAACCGGGCTCGGGGTCGCGCAAACCATCGTCACTAATCGGCTGGGCCAAGACGTACTACGGGAGCTGCGAGACCGGCTCTACTCCCATTTGCAGAACCTCTCGTTGTCGTTCTACTCCTCCTCTCGGACCGGCGATCTCCAGAGCCGGATCACCAGCGATGTCGGTGGGGTGCAGTCGGCCGTCACGTCGACGCTGTCCAACATCTTGTCGAACGTGGTCACCTTCATCAGCGCCGTCATCGCCATGTTGCTGCTGTCAGTTCCGCTCACGCTGCTGTCGCTGGCGATGGTGCCGTTCTTCGTCGTTGCCACTCGAATCGTTGGAAACAAGCGAGAGCGCTTCACCGCCGAGAACCAGGCGGCGACCTCGGCGATGACGGTCGTGACACAGGAGACGTTGTCGGTCAGCGGCATCACGTTGGCGAAGTTGTTCGGTCGCCAGGATCGAGAGATCGACCGGTTCCAACAAGCGAACGCTCGACTGGCGGACATCGCTGTCAAGCAGCAGGTCATCGGCCAATCGTTCTTCACCGTGGTGCAAGCCTTCCTCGGTGCCAGCCCGATCCTCGTCTACATCGCTGCCGCGTTCATCCTCGACGGAAGCCCGAATGCCATTTCGGCCGGCACCATCGTGGCGTTCACCACGCTGCAGAACCGTTTGTTCTTTCCCGTGGCCCGCCTCCTCGAGACCACCGTCGAGCTGCAGTCCTCTCGTGCACTCTTCAAGCGGATCTTCGCCTATCTCGATGCCGAATCCGACGTGCTCGAGATCGACGATCCCGTGCACCTCAGCGACGAGCAGCTCAAAGGCCACGTCACGTTCGAACACGTGCACTTCCGATACGACGGCGTCAACGACAAGAGCCCTGACCGCAGTGCCGACGCCCTCAACGGCATCGACCTCAACGCCAAGCCTGGCCAGCTCGTGGCCCTCGTCGGACCGTCGGGGTCAGGCAAGTCGACCGTGCTCTCGCTGGTCGCTCGGCTCTACGACCCGGTACGAGGAACCGTGCGACTCGACGGCGTTGATCTCAAGGATTTTTCCTTCGAGTCGCTGGCTCGTGCGCTCGGCTTCGTCACCCAAGAGAGCTACCTGTTCGCTGAGACACTGCGGAACAACATTGCGTACAGCAAGCCGGACGCGACGATCGAAGAGGTCGAGAAGGCGGCTCGCGCTGCCGCCATTCACGATCGGATCATGGAGTTCGAGGATGGCTACGACACGCTGGTGGGTGAGCGGGGTTTTCGACTGTCGGGTGGCGAGCGTCAACGCATTGCCATCGCTCGCGTGCTGCTCCACGATCCCAAGGTGTTGATTCTCGACGAAGCGACCTCGGCCCTCGACACTGGATCGGAACGGCGGATCCAGGCCGCTCTCGGCGAACTCGTCAGTGGCCGCACGACGATCGCCGTCGCCCACCGACTCTCGACCATTCAGGCTGCGGACGTCATCCACGTGGTCGACCACGGCGCCATCGTCGAATCGGGGTCACACGACGAGCTCCTCGCTGTCGGTGGCGCGTACGCCGAGCTCTACCATGAACAGTTCGGTGATGGTGCCATCGAGACCACAACCAACGACAGCACGGTCTACGCCGACGGTCGTTGCGAGTATTTTGCCAACCTGAGCCCAGAGGACAAGGCTCGAGTCGCCTCCCGGGGCCGCTGGGACTGACGTTGCCAAGGAGGGCCATGCCCACCACTCACATCAATCAATCTCGCCATCCGATCGACGACGCCGCCTACGTGGCCCGGTGTCGAGCGCGGCTCGACACCGAGGGTGCGCTGGTACTCAAGAGGTTCTTCTCGGACGCGGCAATCGCACAGGTCGTAGCCGAATCGGTTCGCCAGCAAGGTGATGTGTTCTACGCCGCGTCGACCCACAACGTCTATCTCACGCCGCCTGACCCCGACCTCGCTGACCACCACTCGTACAACCGGCAGGTGGTCAGCACCAAGGGGCTGATCGCCGACGATCAGATACCGGCGACGTCACCGCTGCGCGCTGTCTACAACGATCCGGTCTTCCGGGCGTTCCTCGCCGGCGTCCTGGGGATCGAGCAGCTCCACCCGTATGCCGACGAAGTGTCATCCATCAACGTGCACTTCGCAGACAAAGGCCGCGAGCTCGGTTGGCACTTCGACAACTCGGCGTTCGCCGTGACGATGCTGCTCCGGGCGCCCGAGGGTGGCGGCGCCTTCGAGTATGTGCCGGACGTTCGCGACGCTGATGCCGGCGACATGGCCTTCGATCGAGTGGCTGCAGTCCTCGATGGCAGCGAGTCGGTCCACACGCTTCGATTCGACCCGGGCGCTCTGGTTCTTTTCCGCGGCCGGAACGCACTGCATCGCGTGACGCCAACAGAAGGTGCTGTCGCGCGGCTGCTCGTGGTGTTTGCCTACAACGACCAACCGGGAGTCAAGCTCTCCGAGTCGGCGCTGCAGACCTTCTACGGTCGAACCGCCTAGGAACGTTCGCAGTCTCTGGGTGTGCGAGCCGTCACGTCTCGTCACCGTTGGGCGGCAGCGGGCCGGTGAGTGACGCTCGCTGCGAGAGTTCGATCTGGTTGCCCCACGGATCGGCCACCATGGAGAAGCGGGCGACCTCGCCGCTGGTGCGGGGCGGGCGAACAACCGATGCACCCCCGGCGACGGCGGCTGCGGTTTCGGCGTCGCAGTCTCGAACCTGAACGGTCAGATAGGTCCAACCACGGGTCAACGGTGGAACACTGGCGGGAGCGTCCTCTGCCTGCTCCAACAGCACGACGCTCGCTCCGAGGCGGATGGACGCACCCTCGACGTCCCAGCGGAGCGCGCTCTCGAAGTGGCGCCGGGCGGTAGCAAGATCGGGTACCGCCAGCCGGACCGCCATGTGCTCGATGCCGCTCCACCCTCTTGGGACGATTGCGAAGTTGACGTCATCCGGCCCCGTGAGGAAACGAGGCTCGCTCGCGTCGCCGCTCGCGATCAGCAGCTCCCGGAAACCCGACCGAGCGGTGGCCTCGAGCCCAGGAACGAGGTTGACCTTCACCACCGATCCCCGAAGATCGAAACGATGCTGTGTGACGTCTCGGCTCACGCGGAGCAACTCGGGCGCCCCGAGGCCGATCTCATCGGCAACGAAGGCGATCATCGCCGGATCGTCGGTCATGAGACCCACGTCGAGACGGTCCTTCGCAAACCTCATGTCGTCGAGCATCCGCCCACTCTGCCCCGCCCCGCCGCCGTCCGTCACGGTCATCTGCACGTCCCGTACTTCTGTGCCAGGGTCTGCCGATGACTGCGCCCCGACCCAACGTCGTGTTCATCCTCGCTGACGATCTCGGTTGGTCGGATCTGGGTTGCTTCGGCAACGCCGAGATCAAGACCCCCGTGCTCGACCAGCTGGCCGCCGACGGGCTGCGGGCCACCCACGCCTATGCCGGCTCGTCGTGGTGTTCACCGACCCGCATCAGCCTCTACACCGGCCGCTATCCGGGACGGCTCGAGGCAGGCCTCGAAGAGCCGCTCAGCACACACTCGGACCAGATGGGGATTCCCGCCGACCACCCGACACTCCCTTCCCTGTTGAAGGACGCCGGATACTCAACGGCGATGTTCGGGAAGTGGCATTGCGGTTGGCTCCCCTGGTTCAGCCCGCTGAAGATCGGCTTCGACAAGTGGTTCGGCAGCCTTGGCGGTGCCATCGACTACTTCGGCCACGTCGACACCCTCGGGCTCCCCGACCTCTACGAGGACGAGACGCCCATCGAGGAGACCGGCTACTACACCGAGCTCATCTCCGATCACGCGGCCGACCACATTCGGGCCTCAGGCGACGAGCCGTTCTATGTGCAGGTCAACTACACCGCCCCCCACTGGCCATGGGAGGGCCCGGGTGATGCCGCGATCGGTGAGGAAGTGAGCGATCGTCTCAGAAACGGCGAGCACCTCGTCCCACTCTTCCACTTCACCGGCGGTTCGTTGGAGAAATACGGCGAGATGGTCACGGCGATGGACACCGGCATCGCGAAGGTTCTTGCCGCACTCGACGAAACCGGGAAGCGGGACAACACCCTCGTCGTGTTCTGCTCAGACAACGGTGGCGAGCGATGGTCGAAGAACTGGCCGTACATCGGCGAGAAGGGCGATCTCACCGAGGGCGGGATGCGAGTCCCGCTGATCGCCCGTTGGCCAGAGGTGATCGAACCCGGTTGGGAGTCCGATGTGGTCAACATCACGATGGATTGGACGGCAACGATCCTCGATGCGGCCGGAACGGAGGCGGCATCGACCCACCCGCTCGACGGCGACACGCTTCTCCCCTGGTTGAACACCGGTGGGGATCGACCCCAATCGCGTGATCTGTTCTGGCGCGTCACTTCGCAAGGGGCATTACGTCGAGGGAGGTTCAAGTATCTCCGCGACCTCAGACCCCGGCCGGTGCTCGGGCAATGGCCCGTCCACGAGGGGGACTACCACCTGCTCTACGACGTCACGGTCGATGGCAGGGAGGCGGCCGAGATCTCGACCCTGCATCCGGAGATCCGCGACGAACTCCGGGCTGCGTGGGAGACGCTCGAGGCCGGCCTGCTTCCCTATCCCGCCGACTACGCCGGCCTCCCCCGTCGAGCCTCGCCTGGGAAGCCGGCCATCAGCCATCCTGACTGACGAGGCCAACTCGGACTGACGGAGGCCGCTGCGTCTGCCACGATGCGCTCATGGATCCCGCACGCGCTGCCGCGTTCTCCTTTGTTCCCTCCCCGACTCTCCCGCTGATCATCGAACGAACCGAAGGCGTCTGGTTGATCACCGATCAAGGGCAGCGAATTCTCGACGCCGGGTCGGGGGCCATCGTCACGAATGTCGGACACGGACGGGCGGAAGTTGTCGCGGCTGCCGCCGAAGCGCTCGGGACAATCGACTATGTGTTGCCGACCTGGGCCACCAAGCATCGGGTGGCGTTGCTCGAAGAGCTCGTTGAACATTGGCTGCCGGAAGGCTTCACCCAAGCATCGTTCTACAGCGGTGGCTCAGAGTCGGTCGACGCTGCCGTGCGACTGGCCCGCACTCACCATGTGTCTGCGGGCCGCCCTGACCGGTGGAAGGTGATCGGACGGGACGTCTCGTATCACGGCTCGACCCTGTCGGGCCTCAGTGTCGGCAATCATGATCGGCGACGCTCCGGGTTGGAGCCGATGTTGGTCGACCACCCGAAGAGCGACTGGCTCGATGCCGAGTCGTTGGCGAAAGTGATCGAGCGCGAAGGCCCGGACACCGTTTCGGCATTCATCGCTGAACCGATCAGCGGAGCGTCAGGGGCGGCGATGAGCCAGTCGGGTCAAACGCAAACACCGCC
>CAZYLX010000087.1:0-9038 GCA_964648595.1 uncultured Acidimicrobiaceae bacterium | reverse complement strand
GGTCAGGCTCGCCCTGGCGAGCAACTCGAAGTCGCCTGTTCGGAAGGTACGTCGACCGCCGTGCGGGTGTACGGAGGTGAGGTCGAGTCATTCACCTCAGCTCAGAGCCAGGGCATTGGCGTGCGGGTGATCACCGACGGCCGCGAAGGCTTTGCCAGCGCGGGTTCGCTCGACGACGACATCGTCGCGAACGCGCTCGAGGAGGCGCGTGACAATGCCGGATTCAGCGAAGCAGATGATTTTGCCGGGGTTGCTGACGATGACGGGGTCGCCGCAGTCGAGATCGATCTCTGGAACGAGGCAGTCCTCGAGATGCCAACCGAGGACAAGATCGCAATGGCGATCGAACTCGAACGCGCCGTCACATCTGCAGACACTCGCATCTCCGGTGTCCGTACCGCCACCTACGGCGATTCTGCCGCGTCCTTTGTTCTGGCCAGCACATCGGGAATCCGAGCAGCCAGCAGGGCGACGTCGGCCAGCATCGGGGTCCAAGCGTTGGCTGACGACACCGACGGACGTACACAGACGGGTTCGGCGTTCGACGCCGCACGATCGCCTCATGCTCTCGATCTCCCGTCTGTCGCTGATCGTGCGGTCAGCGAAGCCGTCGACCTCCTGGGGGCCACCAAACCGTCGAGTGGCCCAGTCGCGCTCGTCCTCGATCCCCGGCTGGCGGCGACGGTGTTCGGTCTGATCTCGGGAACACTGACCGGCGATCGCATTCTCAAGAAGCGGTCGCCATTTGTCGGCCGCGTCGGCGAGTCCATTGCCTCTGGCTTGTTGACGATTCTTGATGATCCGACCGACCCCGAGTCGCTCGGAGCCGACTCGCACGATGGTGAGGGTTTGGCCTGCCGGTCGAACCGCTTGATCACGAACGGCGAGCTCGACGGTTTTCTCTACGACGCGTACAACGGCCGCAAGGCCGGTGTTGGATCGACCGGCTCAGCCGTTCGCGGCACACGCGGCTTGCCCGGTCCTGGGGTTCAGGCCCTCCACGTGGCTCCGGGAAGCGGAGGCAGTATCGATGAACTGATCGCAACGGTCGACCACGGTGTCCTCGTGTTCAGCCTTGCCGGTCTCCATTCGGGTGTGAACCCTGTGTCTGGTGATTTCTCGGTCGGTGTCGAGGGGCGAATGATTCGCAACGGTGCGCTTGCCGAACCGATCGCCGAATGCACGCTTGGCTCAACCCTGCAACGGTTGTTGCTCGGCGTCACCGCGGTCGGATCCGAGGTGGACAACCTGCCTAGTGGGGTCTCGACCCCAGGAGTGGTGATCAGCGATGTGATGTTGTCGGGTTCGTCCTGAGGGGGCCGCCCGATGCGGGCCCGATTTCCGGCTCGACGGATGCCCCGGCGATCTGATCCAACGTGAGTGGTCGAGCGAAGTAGTAGCCCTGCATCTGGTCGGCTCCCAGCATCGTGACTCGCTGGGCTTGGTGTTGTGTTTCGACGCCCTCGACGACGACGTCGAACCCGAGGATGTGAGCAGTCTGGATCACGAGACGAATGAGATTCGCGTCGTCTGACTGATCGATGTTGTTCGTGAACGACTGGTCGATCTTGAGCACGTCCGCCGGCAGCCGTCGCAAGTGCGTGAGCGATGTGAAGCCGGTGCCGAAATCATCGATGGCGACCCTCACCCCGGTCTCGCGGACCCGGCGGAGCGTCTCGATGGCGCCGTCGATGTCACCGAGGAGAGCGCTTTCTGTGATCTCGATGGTCATGCTCGACGGGTCGATGGACGTCTGCTGGAGCACGGCTTCCAGGTCGCCGAACAAGTCGCCGTTTGCAAGGTGCCGGCCGGAAATGTTCACCGCAACTCCGACGCCGCGCAGCCGGTTGTCGACAAGTGTCTGCGCAGCGGTTCGCAACACCCATCGATCAATCTCGATCACGAGGTCTGAGCGCTCCGCGAATGGGATGTAGTCATCAGGCGAAACGTGCCCGTTGCCGTAGCGACCCCACCGAATGAGTGCTTCGTAGTGAAGGGTTTGTCCGTTGACGGCATCAACGATTGGTTGATAGTGCAGCTCGAACTCGCCGTCGGCGAGGCCGCTCCGGATGTCGGCGGCGAGTGTCAATTCGTCGTGGGTGCGACCTCGTAGTTCGGAGTCGAAGAAGCGAATGGCGTCTCGTCCTCGTTTCTTGGCCTCGAGCATGGCGATGTCTGCTTCGGCGAGGAGCGCATCGACGTCGGAGCCCGACGGTCCCATAGCGATGCCGATCGACGCACCGATCTGATCACTTCCGCCGAGCGATCGGCTGAGGGCGCCGAGGAGCCGCTCGCCAACGGCCTGAGCGTCGCCGGGCGTCGCCGGGCCTCGCGAGACAACCAAGAATTCGTCACCACCGATTCGACCGACCAGATCATCTGGTCGAGCGCTTCCCCGCAATTCCTCGGCCACTCTGCGCAAGACGGCGTCGCCTGCGGCATGGCCCAACGAATCGTTGACCTCCTTGAAGTGGTCCAGGTCGAGGAAGAAGACCGAGGTCAGGTGATCGTCCGGAGTGCGGAGGGCCGAGGAGAGAAACTCCAGCGATGCTCGGCGATTCGCCAGTCCGGTGAGTCCGTCGTGGTTGGCTTCGTATGCGAGGCGATCGCTGAATCGTTCCTGGTCGCTGATTGACTGCCGAAGTTGCTCGATGGCCGCATGGAGCGTCGCTCCGAGGCGACCGGGCACCACCTGTTCGAGTGTCGGATCGCCCAGATCGCCGATGGCAAGGGCCATCGCTTGTTTTTCGGCCCGTTCGAGATTCGAGATGGCCTCGCCGAGCGCCTCGTGGATCAGACGAATCTCAGCTGGGCCACTGGCCGGAAGAAGCGCCGCCTCACCGCTCTCGGTGAGTGCCAGCGCCGAGCCGCCCAGCACGGTCAGGGGCCGGACGATCCATCGAGTGGTGGCGATGATGCCGCCGATGGTGAACGCCGAGACGGCGACCACGATGACGGCGACGATCCAGCCGTCGCGTCCGGCCGATGCACGAGCACGGTCGACGTCGGTGGTGAGTGCACTCGCCGCTCCCTCAACGAGGTCGAAGTGCAGGTCCGAAACACTGTTGACGATGGAGAAGGTCGTGGCGAGGGGCACAAGGAGCGCGGAATCCGCGTCGAGCGCGGCGGTGACATTGGGGGTCGAGTTCGTGTCACTGAGGAACTGGTCGATCGCCGCGCTCAACTCGACTCGCGCCGGATCGCTCATCAGCGTGTCTAGCTGGTCTGCGATCGGGTCGTTCCCCAGAGCATTCAGTTGCAGTCGTTCCAGCCGGTCGCCGTAGATCGCCGCCTCGTCCGAGAGTCGACGGATTGCCCGAGCGGGATCGCCGCCTACATCGATCCCGAAGTTGTCGAAGAACGCCGCTCGCAACGCGGAGAATCCGGAGCGGAGGTCGTTTGCTCCCTCGAGCGTGCGGGCGGCAGCGACCAAGCTTGCCCCGTCGGCTTGTTGAGCCGCCAGAGAGATCACGTCGCCCGTCTTGCGTTCCAGCACCGGTCCGACCGTCTCTTCGGCTACGACGTCAAGTGCTTGGCGCCCACCAGACAAGGGAACCGTCGAATCGCGTGCCTCGGCAACGGCATCGGCAACTCCCGACAGGCCGGCCAGCTTGACCAATTGATCTGTGCGTTCGATGGCGTCACGAGTTTCGGCCGACGGTGCGACCCCAAGGAACGTCGCAATCAGAGTGTCAGATACGTCGAGTCGATCGACAGCGAACGCTGCCGCTGACCAGAAGGCCTCGTGTTGCAGGGCGGTTTCGAGCTCGACCAACACGACGAGTTCGTCGGTCGCGATTTCGAGTTGTCCCAGTTCGTTGTTGGAGCGGTCGACCTCGGAGAGCCTGCCGAGGGCGAGGACGGCCAGACCAACCAACGGCACGATCGCCAACAGGCCCAGCATGGAGCCAACCCGGCCTGGGTATCGCCGTATCGAACGCACACTGCAGCATCGACCACCGATCCGCGGGTGGTAGCCGCTCGCGAACGCTGGTTCAGGGCCGGATGACCAGGTCGATGGTCCCAAATGCCAGATGTTCGATGACCGTTGGGACAGCCGCGTTGTCGATGATGATGGCGACCGACTGCTCGCTGACGTCGAAGACGACACCATGTGTCAGTCGACGTGCCGGGGAGAGGAAGCCATCGCCGATCGCCAGGATTCCGTAGAGCTCGACCGCCGTGCCGCGTCGCAGAGGGGGAGGAGCGAGCGGCTGCGGAACCGTAACGAGGCGCTCCTCGGCGGCGATGCCGTCTGGGCCAGGAAACAGGCGCTGAGTAATGACTGCTTCACCGGCGACGAGGTTGCTGCTGGCGATGTCGCCGATGGGGAGATGCTCGCTCGACCCGCCCGGTACCAAGGCGAGGGGCCATGCGGACATCGCTACGTCAGCGGCGGTGATCGTTGACCCGGCCGGAACAGAACGCAGCATCGTTGCGATCTCGCGCCGTTGACCCAGGCCATCGATGGTTGACCGCCAGCCGAGGCCGATGTTCAACAGGAGGAGCAGTGAAACTCCGACGGTCACCCGGCGGATGGACGTTCGAACGTCGACGCGACGTAGGCGAGCGGCGAACGCTCGACGCAGCGGCAGTGGTCCAACAGGTGGTCGTTGCAGTCGGCGCACGAAGCAACCTCCGGTTCAGTGATGTTCAGGAGGGGGAAGCGTTCTGAGCGTCAGTCCGACGAGGCCGAAGTGGATTCCTTCTTCGCCGGCGTGGATGTTGTCGACGAGTCGCCCTTCGAGGACGTGTCTGATTTTGGAACCTTCGTTGGGGTATCGCCTGCGCCGTTTGATGCGTCCGAACTCGAACTCGACGATGATTTGCGAGCATCGTTGCGATAGAACCCGCCACCCTTGAACGAGATGCCGACCGGGCTGAACAGCTTCTTCAGCTGATGTTCGTGATCGTCGCCGGCGAGCAGCGCGAGGGTGTCCTCCTGGATCGACTGCTCGATCTCGAAACGTTCGTCGCATTCGGTGCACTTGTATTCGTACGTTGGCATTGACGCTCCTCGATCAGCCGGTCGATGTTACCGGGATGAAGCGCTCCACCGTGAGCCTCGCCATCCGATAAGAAGAGAAGCACGTGAACGAACGTCGTAGAACGAAGGTGTAGCGCCATGCCACGTACCGTCAAGAAAGCCGTCATTCCTGCTGCTGGGCTCGGAACCCGGTTCCTGCCGTTCACCAAGGCGGTGCCAAAGGAGATGCTTCCGATCATCGACCGTCCGGTCATCCAGTACATCGTCGAGGAAGCGATCGACGCGGGAATCGACGACATCCTCATCGTGACTTCCAGGCACAAGAAGGTGATGGAAGATCATTTCGATCGCCACACCGAGTTGGAAGACGCCTTGAATGGCAAGGGCAAGACCGAAGAAGCAGAACAAGTTCGCGCGCTGGGTGAGATGGCGAACATCCACTTCGTTCGCCAGGGAGAGGCTCGCGGCCTCGGCCATGCGATTGGCATGGCAAAGCACCATGTGGGGGATGAGCCCTTTGCCGTCTTGCTCGGCGACGACATCATGCGGTCGAAGGTCTTGCGGGGCCTGGTCGAGACCTACGAGACGCACGGCACATCTGTCGTTGCGCTCATGGAGGTTCCCCAGGCGGACATCTCCGCCTATGGCTGTGCCGCAGTCGACGGAATCGGCCAGCAGGTGGTCGATGTCACGGGGCTGGTCGAGAAACCTGCGGTGGAGGACGCCCCATCGAACTTGGCGGTCATGGGTCGCTACCTGTTCACCCCTGCCATCTTCGACGAGATCGACCGAACGGCACCGGGGGTCGGGGGCGAGATCCAGATCACCGATGCCATGGTCAGCCTCATGGAGAAGGAGCCCCTGAAGGGCTACACCTTCAGCGAGGGGCGCTTCGACACCGGCAAGAAGATCGACTACCTGAGAGCGGTTGTTGAGTTCGCGCTCGAGCGCGAGGACCTCGGCCCGGAGTTCCGCATCATCCTTTCCGAGATCGCAAAGCGCGAAGGTCTCGGCTGAGACCTGGCAGTGCTGTCTCGGCTGAGAGTGGGCCGGTAGCGTGAGTCGATGATCTCGCTCGGTGACGCGCAAGCACGAGTCCGGGCAGCGGTTGGTCCGCTGCCGGTTGTTTCCCTTCCCATCGCCGACACGGTTGGCCTCGTCATCGCCGAAGTCGTCACGGCGCCCGAGTCCATCCCGCCGTTCGCCAACACCGCCATGGACGGGTTTGCCGTCCGCTCCAGCGATCTCGTTGGAGCCTCGGAACAGACTCCCGCCGAACTTGCCGTCGTTGCGACCATCGCGGCCGGCGCGGTGGCCGAACGGTCGCTGGAACCCGGCGAGGCGATGCGAATCATGACCGGAGCACCGATGCCCGATGGGGCCGATGCCGTGATCATGGTCGAGCTGACCGAGTCCGGCGACAGCACCGTTCGGTGCATGGCTGCCGTGCCGGTCGGAAACCACGTGCGCCACGCTGGTGACGATCTTGACGCCGGAACGGTCGTATTCGAGCCGGGTGCAGTCATCGGCCCAGCTCATGTGGGCGTGCTGGCCAGCGTTGGACGGACCGAGGTCGCCGTGCATCGTCGGCCACGGGTTGGTGTCTTTTCGACAGGCGATGAACTTGTTGTTGGTCCGGTCATGCTCGAACCTGGTCAGATCCGTGATTCGAATCGGCCCCAGCTGCTCGCCCTCGTCGCCCAAGCCGGGGCCGAACCGATTGATCTTGGCATCCTGCGGGACAACGAAGCTGAGATCGACGCTGGGTTGCGCGCTGCGGTTGCCGGCTGCGATGCATTGCTTACCTCGGGTGGGGTCAGCATGGGCGACTTCGATTTCGTCAAGCAGGTGCTCTCGACACTCGGTGATCTGACCTGGATGCAGGTGGCAATCAAGCCGGCGAAGCCCTTTGCCTTCGGCGTCTTGTTCGATACGCCGATCTTCGGGCTGCCGGGGAACCCCGTCAGTTCGGCCGTCAGCTTCGAACTCTTCGCAAGGCCGGCGTTGCGAATGATGATGGGGCGAAGTGATCTCGAGCGAACCCACGAATGGGCGATCACTGACGAGCCATTGGTGCGGTCACGGGACGGAAAGACGCACTTTCAACGCGTTGTTGCATCTCAGGAATCCGACGGATGGCATGTGCGATCGGCCGGCGGCCAGGGCTCTCACCAG
The DNA here is from genome assembly GCA_964648595.1 of uncultured Acidimicrobiaceae bacterium. GTDB lineage: Bacteria > Actinomycetota > Acidimicrobiia > Acidimicrobiales > SZUA-35 > SZUA-35. Next base: position 1,876 of record CAZYLX010000087.1, on the reverse strand, counting down.
TTGGCTGCGCTGGCTGCGGCCAATGGGTTGGCCGTCCTGCCAGACGGTGATGGGCCGTCGGCGGGAGAGCGGGTTCGCGTGATGTTGCTGTCCTGAGCGCTGTCGTGTCTGCTTGTCGGGCTGTCCGTGCCTGGTGCTGAGCGGTATCCTTCGCCGATGGCAACGGAACTAATCGACCGATTCGGGCGCGTGCACACCGATCTCCGGATCTCTGTGACCGATCGGTGCAACTTCCGATGCGCGTACTGCATGCCAGAAGAAGGCATGACCTGGCTCGATCGCTCCGACGTGTTGTCGTTCGAGGAGATCGAGCGGATATCTCGTGTGCTTGTCGAGACAGCGGGCGTGACGTCCATTCGCCTCACCGGCGGTGAGCCAACGGTGCGAGCTCGCCTGCCTCTGCTGGTCGAGAAGCTGGCGGCGCTTCCCGTCGACCTCTCGATGACGACAAACGGTGCCACGCTGCCGCTTGTCGCTACCGACCTGCGTTCTGCCGGCCTACAGCGCCTCAATGTGAGCCTCGACACGCTTGATGCTGGCCGATTCCTTGAATTGACCAAGCGGGACGAGCTCCAGCGAGTGCTCGAAGGAATCGACGCGGCGGTTGCTGCTGGATTCCACCCGGTCAAGGTGAACGCCGTGTTGATGCGGGGCATCAACCACGACGAGATCGTGTCCTTCCTCGACATGGGTCGGGCGAAGGGTGTCACCATTCGTTTCATCGAGTTCATGCCGCTCGACGCGCAGGGCCAGTGGTCTGAGGCTCGCGTCGTTCCCTACGACGAGATCCTCGCCGTAGCGTCTGAGCGGTTCGAGTTCGAACCGATCGAGCGAGGCTCGTCACCAGCCGAACGGTTCCGGTTTGCCGGCGACGACGCGCTCGATGGTCCTGGCGGCGAATTCGGTGTGATTGCCAGTGTCACCGAACCGTTCTGCGGCGATTGCGACCGGATGCGGCTGACCGCTGACGGTCAGATCCGCAACTGCCTCTTTGCTCTCGACCATGTCGATCTTCTGTCGATCCTGCGGAACGGTGGTTCCGACGCCGACATCGTCGCAGCGGTGGCCGGCGAGATCGATCGGAAATGGGCTGGCCACGCGATCGGTCAAGTCCACTTCATTCGGCCCAGCAAGTCGATGTCTCAGCTGGGTGGCTGAGCGCTCGCGCGTGATCGACGGCAGGACCAGCGCAATCACACGCAACGATCACGAAGCGCAGTCAGGTGGCACGGGCCGATCTGGGCCTGCGGCTAGTGTCGCGATCGTGGATGACCGCTCGCTGACCCATCTCGATCCCCTCGGCCACGCCCGGATGGTCGACGTCACGCCAAAAGAGGCGTCGTCGCGTCGAGCTGTGGTGCGGGGTCGTGTGTACATGGAGCCCGAAACCACAGCGCTCGTTGCGCAACGGGCCGTGGCAAAGGGCGATGTCTTGGCCGTCGCTCGAGTGGCCGGAATCATGGCGGCGAAGCGGACCAGTGATTTGTTGCCCTTGTGTCACCCCCTCTTGATCGGGGCGGTCCTGATCAACTTCAACATCGCAGACGACCACATCGAGATCGAGACCCAGGTCGACACGGTCGATCGAACCGGTGTCGAGATGGAGGCGCTCACCGCGTGTTCGGTTGCGGCACTCACGATCTATGACATGTGCAAATCGGCCGACAAAGGGATGGTCATCGGCGACATTGCCCTGTGGGAGAAGACCGGCGGCAAGTCGGGCCCATATCGTCGAACCGAACGCTCCGATCGAGGCTGATCACCCAAGCCTGACCGGTCGATCCACGCGTTCTGGCCATCGCGGTCCGTGACGCCCAACTGCTCGTTGTGGTTTCATTTGCATTCAATTCGTAGTACTTTTGTAATGTAAAGGTCG